>CAZKHC010000045.1:0-13484 GCA_964552135.1 uncultured Algimonas sp.
TTTGGAACAGATAAGCGTGATCGCCGTCAAAGAGTTTCTTGGTGACGATATGGCTGCCTGTGACGAGGCGTAAGGACTGTTCGGCTTTTTCCGTTTTAATTTCTCCGAGGACTTCATCCACCCAAGGCCCTGCGGCATTGACGACGCCTTTGGCGGAAATGGTTTCCGTCTTGCCGCCGTGTTTGATGTCGGCGTCATAGCCTCTGCCCGTTGATCGCACGCTGAGGACTTCGGTGCGTGTGCGGATGTCCGCGCCCCGATTGGCGGCGTCGATGGCATAAAGCACGACGAGCCGGGCATCTTCGACCCAGCAATCTGAATATTCAAAACCGGTTTTAAATCGCGATTCCAAAACACCCTTATGCGGGGCTTTATCGAGCTTGAGCGATTTAGATCCCGGGAGCATTTCTCTACCGCCAATATGATCATATAAAAACAAACCCGTGCGCAGCATCCATGCGGGACGCAGGCCTTTATCATAAGGCAGCACAAAGCGCATCGGCCAGATAATATGCGGGGCAGCCCGCAGCATGACTTCGCGTTCTTTGAGGGCATGGCGGACGAGGTTGAACTCGTAATATTCAAGATAGCGCAACCCGCCGTGAATAAGTTTGGTGGAGGCTGAGCTTGTGTGTCCCGCTAGGTCGTCGCGCTCGCAAAGGAGTACGGAAAGCCCTCGCCCCGCTGCATCGCGTGCAATAGCGGTGCCGTTAATACCGCCGCCGATAATCAGTAAATCATATTCCATGGTCTCCCTTATCCTGTCTTGAGGCAGAGTTCCAAGAATTTGACCATGTTAGATTGATATAACTGGAAATTGATACATAGGGAAAATGTCAGATTGATACGCTTTAAAATTCATTGCATCATATCAGCATGACTCAGGTATTATTTTCCATCGACCAAGGCACGACATCTTCGCGGACCCTCGTGTTCTCACCTAAGGGCGAAATTCTATTTTCCGCGCAAGAAGAGTTTCCTCAGATTTACCCCGCTGATGGTTGGGTAGAACATGACCCAGAGGCGATATGGTCTACGGTGCTCTCGACGCTAAAACAGGCCTATGATTTCACGAAGGTACATGATTTGGATGTCGCGGGAATTGGTATTACAAACCAGCGCGAGACAACGATTGTCTGGGACCGCAAGACGGGTAAGTCAATTTATAATGCGATCGTTTGGCAGGACCGCCGGACGGCGGAACATTGCAAAGCGCTCGCGGAAAAAATGCCGGTTGAGACTCTTCGCGCTAAAACGGGCCTTCTACATGACCCTTATTTCTCGGGCTCGAAAATGGCGTGGATTTTGGACCATGTTGACGGTGCGCGGGAAAGAGCAGAGGCGGGGGAGCTCTGTTTTGGAACGGTAGATAGCTTTTTGATTTGGCGCCTAACGGAAGGCGCCAGCCACGTGACGGACGCCACTAATGCCAGCCGCACAAACCTTTTTGATATTCATACACAGGCGTGGGATGCGGATTTGCTGGAGCTATTTGACGTGCCGCGAGCAGGCCTGCCCAAAGTCCTCGATTGCGCCGCTGATTTTGGGACTTGCACTGTGCTCGATACGCCTATTCCGATTACTGGCGCCGCAGGCGACCAACAGGCCGCCGCCATCGGCCAAGCTTGTTTCAATCCCGGCGATATTAAATCGACTTACGGCACGGGCTGTTTTGTTATCCTCAATACGGGCGGCAAAGCCATTACATCTAAAAACCGACTACTGACGACCGTGGGTTATCGCGTAAACGGCACGACCTCCTACGCGCTAGAAGGATCCATCTTTATGGCAGGGGCGTCGGTGCAATGGCTGCGCGACGAAATGAAACTCGTTGAGGACGCCCGCGAAACGGAAAGGGTTTGCGAGGATTTAGAGAGCACTGGCGGCGTTTATCTGGTTCCCGCCTTTACGGGTCTCGGCGCGCCGCATTGGGCACCTGATGCACGCGGGGCTGTGTTTGGGATGACCCGTGATACAGGGCGCAATCACCTCATCCGCGCAACTGTCGAAAGCGTGGTCTACCAAACCCATGATCTCTTTGCCGCTATGGCGAAGGACGGCGTGAAACCGACGGCCCTGCGCGTGGACGGCGGCATGGCGGCGAATAGCTGGATGTGCGGTTATCTGTCTGATATCCTTGATATGCCCGTTTTACGGCCCACCATTTTGGAAACAACGGCGCTCGGCGCGGCCTATTTGGCTGGGCTCGGGGCGGGGCTCTATGACAGTCTGGAAGAGGTTTCTGAAAATTGGACAGCGGAACGAGAATTTTCGTCAAGTCTTTCTGCAGAGATACGCGAGTCGCGTCTTGCAGATTGGTCGAAATATGTGCAGAAGCTGCTTTCTTAATTCCTGCGGAAGCGGGCCTAAATTTCTACTCACGTAGTCTTTGGGGGGTTAGCTCAATTGGTTAGAGCCGTCCGCTCATAACGGATTGGTTGGGGGTTCGAGTCCCTCACCCCCTACCATTAATTTTTCCCGCTCAGCAGTCGCAAAATTCTTCGGATAAATATGTCCGCGTTTTTGGCTTTGCGGATTTTGAAAACATATGGGTCGTGCCGCCGGCCTCGATGACTTCACCTTCGCAGAGGAACACAACATGATCTGCAATGCGGCGCGTTTGCCGAATATCATGTGTGACCATGATGATGGTGTAATCTTGTTTTAAGTCTTTAATCACGGCTTCGAGGGCCCGCGCGGAGGCCGGGTCGACAGAGGCAGTTGGTTCGTCAAGCAATAAAATTTCCGGTTTCACCGCAAGGGTTCTCGCTATACATAGTCTCTGTTGCTGTCCGAGGGAGAGCGTTTGGGCAGGACTATCGAGGCGGTGCGAAACTTCTTTCCAGAGTGCGGCTGATTTTAAGCTCTCTTCGACCAAAGCGGCTCTGTCGAGTTTTGAGAGCGATTTATCCCGTACGCCAAACAAGACATTTTCCTTGATAGAGCAAGGGAAGACACAAGGCCGTTGAAACACCATTCCGACCTTAGAGCGAAGTGTCGTAATGTCTTTAAATCCAGCGTGGTTACATTGGTCTTGAATCAAGATTTGCCCCTGCATCGTGTAATCTGAAATCTCATCATTAATCCGGTTCAGGCCTCTTAGAAGTGTCGACTTTCCGCTGCCGGAGGGTCCGACAAGGCAGGTGATGACATTGGAAGGAAAGTCCAATGTGACCTGATTAAGGATGCTCGTTTCACCAAACCAGGCTTGAACATTTTCCAGCCGGATTGCGGGTGTTGGGGTGGGCTCACCAACAAGTTTTAATTCGGGTTTAGGCATCAGTGGGACCTTCCGGGGTGCAGCTTATGCCGTGCGACATAGGCCAAGGAACTCAACAGTATGACAAGTATTATTAAAGTAAAGCTCGCGCCCCAAGCATTACGGAGCGCGTCTGGGTTGGTGGCTTGCTGCGCCAGCGCCAGGATATGTGTAGGGAGCGTCGAAACGGGTTCATTGAAACTTTGCGGCCAAGACACACCTGAAAAGGCTGTGGCGACAAACATGATGGGCGCGGTTTCGCCAATAGCGCGGGCGAGACCAATAAGAAGCCCGGTGACAACGCCGTGCAAACTTTGCGGTAGGATAACCCGCCGGATCATTTGCGCGCGGGAGAGACCAAGCGCCATTGCATTTTCACGGTAAATTTGCGGCACCGCGCGCATCGCCTGATAGGCCGCGACGGTAACAGTGGGCAATATCATCATCGCCAATAAAATAGAGCCAATTATCCACGATACGCCCATGCCAAAAATATTTACAAAAACGATGAGTCCAAATAATCCGTAAGTGATGGACGGAATGCCGTTTAGGCTAAATATCGCTAAATCAATCCGCCGCCCAATCACGGGCGAGGTCACATATTCACTCCGAAAAATTGCGGTCCCAATTGCAAGGGGGAGTACCAAAATCGCCGCGACCGCAATCAGGATGAGACTGCCGAGGATTTGATAGCGGATACCGCCAGACGCGCCAAAGTCTTGTGATTTTGAAAAGAGAAAATCGAATGAGAGGGCTTTTCCGCCTTCCCAAATAATCGACCCAATAAGGAAGATTAATATAGCCAAGCTAATGAGCAGGGAAATTCGCAAGGCGCTCGCAAATAAGATATTTGTCAGGGCGCGCTTAGACACGATAGGGCTCCCGGCGGAACATTTTTTGCGCTGCGATTGTCAGCAAGAGCGTGAAGCAGACTAAGATAAGGCTCATGAAAACTAACACGCTGAAATGCGCAGAGCCAAAGGCGGATTCCGCCACTTCTCTACCAAGTTTGGAGGTTATGGTTTGGCTTGAGGAGAGAGCATTAAAGAGCGGCGAGGGGAGCCTATCCAGTGACCCAATGACGAGCATGACGGCCATGGTTTCACCGAGCGCGCGGCCCAAGGCGAGTAGAGCGGCGCCTACAATATCTGGCTTTGCAATCGGCAGCACGACATTTTTTATGATTTCATATTTATATAATCCCAGAGAAGCCGCGTTTTCGCGATGTTCGCGAGAAACACTGGAGATGGCATCTTCTGATAGCGTCATAATAGTCGGCAATATCATCAACGCTAATAATAGCCCGGCGGTCAAAATAACGCGGCCCGTTTGAAGCTCGAAACCCCTCGCGATCCACAGGCTGAGATAGGCAACGCCAATTAATCCGTAAACAATAGAGGGGATACCCGCGAGAACTTCGAGGGCGGATTTTAGGAGTCGGCGCAATTTGTCCGAGCGAGTTTCCGCAATATAGATCGCTGAGAGAACGCCGAGGGGCAGGGCAATCGCCATAGCGATGCACATGACAAAAAGCGTTCCGAATATCATCGGAACAATTCCATATTTTCCTGTGCTTGGATCCCAGCTCGTCGAAAATAAATTGAAGTTTTCGCCCAATAGAGCTGGCCCGCTTTGAAAAATTAATGTGCCAAGGATGATGAAGATAAGACTGGCGGATCCCCACGTCGATATAAGCGCAAATTGCCGCATCCCCGTCCAAGTCTTATGGCGGGACGATATGCTGCGCTTGGGCGGATTTTGGAATGTTTGTATCACGGATTAATTTTTATATAGCCGGAAGCCTCAACGAAAGTCTGGCCCTCTGCACTTAGAATATAGTCAATGAATTTCCGCGCTTCGGGTTTCGTATCCTCTCTGGCGACGACAATGAGGTCGCGGGAAATTGGGTAATTCCCGGCTGCGATGATGTTGAGATCGGGCTCAATCCGTTGACGGCCGTCTTGCAACGCGAGTCCGCGGACGTCATCATTTAGCCAAGCCAGTGATAACATGCCGATCGCAGCATCGCTTTGCGCCATCGCTGTTTGCTCTTCATTATTTGCGCCAAGAACAAGATCGGCTCCGGGCGCTTTTGCCGTCGCGTCGCCCATAACAACTTTCATAAAGCTATGGCGGGTGCCGCGGCTGGCTTCTTTGTCGATCACCAATATTTCTTTATCAGGGCCGCCGACCTCCGCCCAATTTTGAATCTCGCCGAGGTAAATAGATTTGATTTGCGCTAAGCTAAGGGCTGTTACCCCCGCATCATATATTTCGGACGAGACAACCGGAAGGACAGCATCGACCCCAATCGAAATCGTTGTAAATTGATGTTCCGGATATTGGTCTTTTTCGCTTTGGGTAATATCCCGCGACATCATTCCAATATCGGTTTTTCCTTCCGCGAGTTGATTAAAACCAACCCCTGACCCGCCAGAATTGACGATGACGCGCTGGCCGATTGAATTTGAATAGGCTTCAGCAGCTCTCGAAATAACGGGCAAGACTGTAGAGGAGCCAGATATGTTTACTGTCTCTTGGGGTGCGGAGCATCCTGTGAGTGCTGCTATGCTGGCGAAAGCAGATAAAACCCCAATCGCGGTATATTTAGTCAAATTTTCGAACATGGT
Source organism: uncultured Algimonas sp. (assembly GCA_964552135.1). Classification (GTDB taxonomy): domain Bacteria; phylum Pseudomonadota; class Alphaproteobacteria; order Caulobacterales; family Maricaulaceae; genus Litorimonas. Next base: position 5,890 of record CAZKHC010000045.1, read on the forward strand.
TCTTTCGGCATATTTCAATAATATCGAGCGGTCTCATTCCATAGAGTAGAGACCTGTTAAAGTTGAAATCACTTGTCTGTCATCTTGAATTATGGGGTATATCCGCAATTGGACATATTCTGGTTTAATACCTACTATTGTAAAAAGTTGCTATAGACGCCGAGATATTAATACGGGAAATTCATGAGCCTTGAAGATGCTATCGCTGTGACGCGCTTTGGCTTAGGCGCAAGGGTTGACGAAATTCCGCCGCTAGCCGCGCTCCGAAGGGTTGGCTCTTGGCGCATCTCCACTCAAATCGGTCCGATCATCCTGCCTTTAAAGGATTACGGTCATCTACTGATATCTATAAAATTGCGCGGGTTTATAAAGATGCTCGAAAAGTCATGAAGGATTCCGAAAGGGAAGTCGCTTCCGATAAATATGGCAAAACAGTCCGCCGCAATTTCGAAGCAGAGATTAAAGCGCGTTCCATTTATGCAGCCCAAACAGACCTAAAACGTTGCTTGGGGCGTCATGGGAAAAGAACTGTGTTGTGGTCGCGTCCGAATTTGGCCGAACAGCAACGGCCAATGGCACACGCGGCACGGATCACGGAACAGGCGGATTAATGATGCTTCTCGGCGGCGCAGTGAAGGGCGGGGCGGTTCATGGTGATTGGCCGGGTGTTAAAAAATCTGATCTATATGCAACCCGCGACCTCTTTCCTGCCAATGATATTGCCGCGGTTTTAAAAGGTGTCATGCGAGACCATTTAGGGTTGTCGCTCAGCGTGCTCGACCCAAAGATTTTCCCCAATTCAGGACGGGCTTTTGATGGGTTGATTAGGTGATATTTTTAACTCCTGCCAGCTGATTTTCGGTTGCAGCTCTAAATCCTTGCATCTCGCGCATATTCGCCTATCTGCCCGCTCATGTTATCGATTTCTGATCTTGATTATGCGGTGCAGGGGCGGCCCCTTTTTCTCAAGGCCTCGGCTCATATTTCGGCGGGCTGGAAGGTCGGTTTAATTGGGCGAAATGGTACGGGAAAATCCACGCTTCTGCGCCTTATCCGCGAGGAAATCGAAGAGGCGGCTAATGATGCTTCTATCCGTATAAATAAGGGCGCGCGCCTCGGATGGGTTGCGCAAGAAGTTGACGCGACGGATGACACCATCATGGATGTGGTTCTCGCCGCCGACACGGAACGGGCGCGGCTTATGAAAGCGTCGGAGACGGAGACAGATCCCGACAAACTTGGCGAAATCTATGAGCGCCTAACGGATATGGATGCGTGGAATGCGGACACGCGTGCTGCGATTGTTTTGTCAGGCCTTGGCTTTAAGTCTGATGATTTTTACCGCGCCACGAAGGAATTTTCAGGCGGATGGCGGATGCGCGCGGCGATTGCTGGCGTGTTGGTCAGTGAGCCCGATGTGCTGCTCCTCGATGAGCCGACGAACTATCTCGACCTAGAAGGGGCGGCGTGGCTTGAGGGATATATTCGCAAATATCCCTATACGGTCATCATGGTCAGCCATGACCGCGAAATGCTCAACCGCTCCGTCACCCATACGCTGGCGCTAGAGCATCAGCAGCTCATGCTGACCCCGGGTGGTTATGATGATTGGATGAAACTGCGCGCGGCGAAAACCGCGCAGCTCACGGCGCAAAAGGCCAAGCAAGATAAAGAGCGGGAACATTTGCAAGCCTTTGTCGACCGCTTTAAAGCCAAAGCCTCTAAAGCCCGCCAAGCGCAATCTCGCGTGAAAATGCTCGAGAAGATGCAGGAAATCGCCATCCCGATTGCGGAGCGGACCACGCCGTTTAAATTCCCAGAACCCAAGGGCAAACTCGCCCCGCCCATGCTTGAGCTTGAGAATGCTGATTTGGGCTATGGCGAAGACGCTAAAATCCTCAGCAATGTGACGTTGCGGCTCGACCCAGATGACCGAGTCGCGATTGTCGGCGCGAATGGGCAGGGGAAGACGACCTTGGTGAAATCCATCGCGCAGCGCCTGCCGCTGATGACGGGTTTGCGCAAAGCCTCTTCGTCACTGAAAATCGGGTATTTCTCGCAAGACCAATTAGATGAACTCACTGAGGGCGAAACAGTCCTTAATCATGTCACACAAAAACTCCCAAAGGGGACGGCTGAAAGCCGCGCGCGGGGGGTGGCGGCGCAAATGGGATTCTCTCACGAAAAAGTCGAAACCCATGTCGAGAAACTCTCAGGCGGGGAAAAGGTACGGCTGCTACTGGGCCTCATGTCGATTGATAAACCGCATGTGCTCATCCTCGATGAGCCAACATCGCATTTGGATATTGATAGCCGCGAAGCGCTCATCTATGCGCTCAATGATTTCCCAGGCGCTGTGCTGCTAATTACCCATGACGTCTATCTCGCCGAAGCGACGGCCGATCAACTCTGGCTCGTCAATGACGGTAAAGCTAACCGTTATGATGGTGATTTGCGGGACTATAAGAAACTGGTGATGCAGGCGGATAGAGGGTAATCAATATAATTCACTATTATTTTTTTAACTCTCCGAAACTAGACATCAAATGTCGTCTTTTTTGGGAGACCAATCAGGCGGGCCAATAAAATACATAAGTTTGTTTTTAATCCCTTTAGCTAAATACACATTTTGACCGACTCTCCAAAAGCCGTGAAAAAATGCGATGAATGGATTGACGGAATTAATGGGTTTAACGAGTCCATAAACCACAGGTTCGTCTTCTTTTGCGAAACTCCCAAATAGCCTATCCCAAATTATAAATATCCCCCCATAATTTTTGTCTAAATAAGCCTTATTAGACCCGTGATGGACTCTGTGATGAGACGGGGTGTTCATCACGGCCTCGACCGGTTTTGGGAATTTCTTTATCGTTTCGGTGTGCAAAATGGTTTGATAAATTTGCACGAACATCTCGGCAAAGAAGACTACGAATGGATTGAAGCCAAGCAGGACAAGTGGAATGTGGAAAAATATCGGCCAAATTCCGTCCATAGGCCCGAACCGATAGGCAACAGAGATATTAAAGAACGGAGATGAATGATGGACGGAATGGGTTGCCCAAGCAAAGTTGACCCTGTGCATAAAACGATGTTCCCAATAATAAGCAAAATCCGCTAGGATAATACAAATAAGGATCGCGCCCCAACTAATAGGAATGTCAAATATTGTGAATTGAGAGGCCCACGCATAGGCCGATAAATATAAGGCCGTTAAGAGAAAGACACTTATTGCAATGAACATTGCTAAGGTGAGATAATTCGTAATCGTGTCACCGATAAGCCTCCACGACAGTTTTTTAAAAACTAAGTACCGGAGCAGTTCAAAGGCAAGGAACCCTAAGGCAAAGACAAAAAACCAATCGCCTATGATAGTTTCCCATTCATAGACTTCGGTTTCGCTAAGTGTAGTGTGCAGCCATTCCATAACTATCAGTTATACGCTTACCTTAATGCTGTCTAATGCCGCCTATAATCCGAGAACAAACCTCAATATCAAAGTCATTTTATCGCGCTTGCAATAACGCCCGTGAATTTTGGGCCGTCAAAATAATTGCCGCGCCAATCATAACCGCGCCTGACGATAATCAGTTCCAGCTCCGGTACAATGATTAGAAATTGTCCGCGATTACCCAAAGCCGCATAAGTCCCGTCTGGAACGTTGTCATAATTTTCGTAACGCCAGAACTGGGAGCCATATCCGCGTCCCGGTTCATTTACTTTGTCGCCCAGACGGTTAGGCGGCTGCGCCCCTAATGGCGCTGACACATAATCGGCCCATCCTTCCGGCAAGATACGTTCATCATCCCACACCCCATCATTTAAATATAACAGGCCTAAGCGCGCGAGATCACGAGAGGTTGTCCAGACTTGTGACGAGAATATAAAATCTCCGCCCCAATCCATTTCAGGCACGGTATGATACATGCCGATTTTGTGGAGTAGGGCTTTAAAAGGGAAACTATGATAGCGTTTGTCATTGCCCATCTCTTCGCGCAAAGCTCGCAGGGCCAGCATTGTGTCATTATTGGCATAGCGCCACCGCGTTCCGGGTGGAGCTTCTAGCGGGGCTTTTGTGGCATGTTGCGCCATCTTCCCGCCGCCAAAATAGACTTGGTCTGTACGGTTGCCGGCGGGTTCACTATTGAGGCCGCTAGCCATATGCAGAAGGTTTTCAACCGTAATATCCGCGCGCGGGTCACCGGGCGCTGACCAGGCGTCGAGCCCGGCTTTATCTTTGATACTGATACGGCCATCTTGGACCGCGGCGCCCATCACACTCGCGCCAATACTTTTCGCAACTGACCACGTCCGTTGAGACGTGTGTTTGTCAAATCCCGGTTTGTATTTTTCGGAAATAATTTGTCCGTTTTTGACGATTAAGACGGCGCTGCTATTGCCGCCAAATTCGCCGGAAAAAGCCGCTTCAACGGCCCGGTCAAGAGAGTCTCTCACACCTTTATCGAGCGTGGTTGAATTTGGCAGCTTGTCGCCCATGGGCCACAGGACGTCTTCGGAATTTGACTTAGGCGCTTTGAATTTCACGCGGGGGAGATGTTTTATAGATTTTTTGGTCGCGCCCGGCGGCAGCGCCGTGCAACCTAAATGCGGACGCCAAGCTGAGATGCGCGGCGGCATATCATCGGCAAAAGGAACAGAAACATATTTTTCAGCTCGATTGACAATCGGGTTGGCAACGGCGGCCATGCCTTCCGCATAATCAGAATATATATTTGAAAGCTCGTCTTGATTTATTTGATTTTGGGTCTTTCCTCCATTGAACACCGCGGAACATGTGAACATGGCTTTGTAGCCAGCGGCCAAGGATCTGTCGGCCCTGTCCGGCTCCGCAGTTGCGACCTGCGCGGCTAATAAACACATTAAGGGGGATAGCCCCAAAGTGGATGCGCGCAACAAATTTGATCTGTGTTTTTTCATTCTTTGATGTCTACAGGGGATTTTGAGGGCGTCAAATAACGTTGCAAATCACACGGGCTCCCCCGCGATGACATAATTGCGGCCAAAGCCTAGCGCACCCGCAGTTTCGATATGTGCCAGTGCCTTTGCACGTAAGGCCTCTCCTCGCGCGTCTAGGGTTTCTGCTAAGGCGCGGTCTTCTAAAGCCTCTAGACATTTTTTACAAATATCTATTTGTGCATTGACGAAACGCGCCTTATGTCGAATGTCGAAATGTTTGACGCTTTTTACGGAAAAGCCGGCGATTTTCAACTGATCGACCACCCATTGGGCCGGATATTCGCGGTATGGTACATCGCCGCTCAGTAAGACGCAGGCGTCGCGGTGGCGGCCAATCTCCCAAATCAGCTGCCCTGCCTTGGTCTCGGGGCGATTAATGGGCACATAGGGCTCAAGGCCCTTTATATAAAGCCCCTTGCTGGTGAGCGGGCGTAAGCGCCGAAAAAGAAAGGGCTGAAAAAAGGGCGAGAAGCCTTCGACAGCGCCCAGCAGATAATCTGCAACGACCGTGTCAAACACCTCGCCTTTGAGCAGATTGGGGTCAATCCAATTACCTATGAGGATGCGGTCCTTTTCCCGCTGCGCCGTACCGATTGCTTTACGGAGAGGCGCTGCATGGCTGGGCGCGGCTGATATGGCTGTCCAGCTTTCCGTAGGTAGGTCCGCAATCCAGCGAAGCGATTGAACCCCTGTTCCTGCATCCAGAACCGACCCCCACGGGCGGTCGCCATGTATCTTTTGGATATAGCGGAAAAGAGGGGCGTGTTTTTTGGGAGTCATTGGGACAAGCTTACTTATTCCGCCAAAGCCGGAGAGTACCGCGCCATCTCCCGTCGCTTTACATATCGTCCCCAATTTTCGTTATAAGGATGCACCGCGTCAGTTTCGCCGGTGGCATCCACAAGGTCGCGCTGTTCATTATGCCAGCCAAAAATACCATGCTCTAAATTGGAGACTGAGGTGGCTCCCATTTCGCGCAGTTCGTTTTGCGCGCGTTTTGCGAAGATTGAGGAGCGGACGCCGACCGAACAATAAACGATAATGTCTTTATCTCTGACATCGCCAATTTGGATAAGGGCGCTTTTCGCGTTGGATTTGGGATTAACCCAGATTGCGCCGGGGAGGCGGCTGACGGCATATTCCTCAGGTTCGCGTATGTCGAGAATAAGGGTTTGCTTTGGGTCCAGCGCGAGGACTTCTTTTGCGGTGAGCTGCGCGACGGTTTTAAAATCCGTCTCGATATTGGCCTGAACCGCATCCAAATTTTTAGTCGCAGGAGTACCTGCGGGGGCGCAACTCGGAAAGAGGCCAAGGCCAATTACAGATATAAAAAAAGCTAGGTTTCGCATGTGCAAAGCCTAGCCTTAGATTTTTAAACCCGCAAACTGTAAAGCTTGCGCGTGGATTAGGTTTCCCTAGCCATCGAGTTCGATAGATGTTGGGTAAGGAATTGTGATGTTGTTCTTATCAAAGGCTTCTTTGATAGACTTTTTAAGATCGAACATAACGTCCCAATAATGCTCTGGCTTACACCATACGCGGCTTTGGATATCGACTGAGCTTTCGTTCAGCGTGACAACTTTCGCCCATGGACCATGTGGCTCAGAGAGAACATCAGGATGCTTTGCAGCAACTTCATTGATAACTTTGATCGCTTTATCAATATCGTCATCATAGTGAATGCCGTAATCAACATCGACGCGGCGTAGGCCGAGGGATGTGAAGTTTTTGATAGTGGAACCCCAAGCTTCGCCATTCGCGATGATTGTCTTTACATTATCAACTGTGGCGAGGTTAGTTGTGAAGATATTGATATCATCAACAACGCCTTCATTACCTGCAACTTCAACGTAATCACCGAGCTTGTAAGGGCGGAAGAGCATAAGCATGACGCCGGCTGCGACGTTCCCCAACGTACCTTGAAGCGCGAGACCGATGGCCAATGTTGCTGCGCCGAGGATGGCGACAAGCGATGTGGCTTCAACGCCGAGCTTTGTGATGGCCGCGATAATCACCATGATTTTGATGACATAGCCAACAATCGAGCTCAGGAAATTGGCAAGCGTTTCGTCAACATTTGGGCTCTTAAGCGCAAGTTTTTTGACGGTCGCTGCGAGTTTTTTTGCAATCCAAAAACCAATGATCAGGATGGCGAGGAAAATGACGAATTGAACGGCGAGGCCGGGGCCTTTTGTGACGACCCAATCCATTACTGTTGCGGCTAAGCCGCCGGCGTCGCCGACCGCGCCTACGGCGTCTCCAGCCGCGTTTGAAACTGCATCTTGTGCTGCCATGATTTAATCCTCCGGATGATTAAGATATTTAAGTGGTTTTTTGCTTTAATTTTTTGAACTGCGCCAAGCTATCGCGGCCTTTTGATTTTTTAACATGCTGTTTGATTTTCACTTCATGCGGATAAGGGATACCAATTCCTGCTGCATCAAGAGCGGCTTTCACAGGCTGCGAAATTTCAGTGCTGAGCGCTTTATAATCGCTCGCATCGCACCAAGCTCGAAGCTGAATATCCACAGAGCTATCGCCGAGATTAACGACCTTCGCCCAAGGCGCAGGGTCGCTATGGACACGCGGGTTTGCGGCCGCGGCTGAGGTGATAGCTTTGA
>CAZKHC010000046.1:0-11351 GCA_964552135.1 uncultured Algimonas sp.
CCCCGACGGTTCTTAATCGCGCTTATGGGATGGCGTGGGGCCTGGGCGGCTGGCTCTTGCCGAATTTCCTCGCCAAGGCCGGGATGGAGACGGCGGTGCGCTTGCGCAAGCGTGTGGCCGATGAACTGCACACGACATTTGCTAGTCATTATACGGATGAGATTTCGCTCTCAGAGGCTTTGGATGCCGATGTTGTCCGCCGCTATAATGCGAAGAAAACAGGTGAGAAATTCCTCATCAATCCAACACTTGATCTCTAAATATGGGCATTGGGTTCTCAGCCAAGTCTTTCAGTCTCCTCGAGAAGTTGCGTGATAATTGTAATCGCGAATGGTACCATGCCAACAAGGCAGACATCGCGGAGCATTGCATCGAACCCTTCGCTTTCCTGCTGACGTGTGTTTCGCAGGAATTATCCGATCATTCCGTGCGCTTGTCGGGCGGGAAGCAAAGCATGTTTCGCCTCAACCGCGATGTGCGCTTTGCTAAAGATAAATCGCCTTATAATCACCACGTCAGCGGAACGCTCACGCGGTCGGGCCGCAAGAATGAGCAGGGCGGGCTTGTCTATCTAAGGCTGGACCCAACAGGCGGGCGTTTAGGAGCAGGCTATTTCGGACTGACGGCGAAACGCATGGGACCGATCCGGGACAAGATTTTGGATGACCCTCGAGCGTTTCAAGAAATGGTTGATGGTCTGGCGGAGCAGGGCCTCGCCTTTAACTCGGAGAGCAGCCTTGCTGGGATGCCGCGGGGGTATTCGGAACATAGCGGTCATGATCTCGCTTGGGCGCTACAGATGAAAAATTTCATGGTTTCCCACCCAATGAAACGAAATGATTGGAAAGGCGATGGGATTGTTCAAACCGTCGTCGATTTTGCGAAAGCCACGACGCCTATTTTGGAGTTTGGGTTGGTGAGTGTGGATCGTCCGAAAATGGTGAAAGACGTATGAATTCCTAACGGTAAGATTATCTGGCCAAAAGTTAATAGGGTCGGCGGATAGGACTCCCCGACCCTAGCCAAAAGTCTGCACCCCTATGGGATCTTCGGCTGACACTGAGATACTTTAGGTAGACAAAAAATCTTGTCTTTCCGTGCAAAACAATTTGTCTTTTCGTGCCAAAGCTATATTTTTGTGCTATGGCAGAGACGTCTGTAAATTACTTTAAGCAGGTGCTGAGCGTAGTGTCGGAATTTGATATTTCCGAAGATGCGTCTCTCAAAGCTGCTGATATGTCCAGCCTTCCAATAGCGGGGAGAGTGAAGGCGGAAAAAGTCGCCAAAGTCCTAGATCATGCGTCTAAGACGTTAAATGAGCCGATGATGGGTATTAAGTGCGCCCTAAAATATCCTATATTGCAATATACCCGTCCGGCGGACGTATTGAAACTGTGTGACAATATTTCTCACGCCGCGGTAACACATCACCGCTACTGTCCAATTTTTCATACGATAGGACGGTCGTCGGGGGTTGTCTCTGAAAACGGCACAGACCGAATGATTTGGATTCCCAATTTTGACCAACGTTTATCAACGGAATTTCGGCAACTCATTGAATTCATCCTTACAAATTATTTGACGTCTATAAATTGGTTGTCATGGAAAACCCCAAGAGCCGTTCAGCAATTGAATTTTAAACATGACCCAGCGGAGCCGCTCCAAAAATATAAGGATATTTTGAAGTGCGATGTAAAATTTGGCCAAGATGAAAACTCCTTGATATTGCAACCTGGTGTTAAAGACGCTCCGTTCGCCACATCGGATCCAGCTGAGTTGTTCAAAATAAGCCTGAAGTTTGATGCAGCATTGAATGCGTTGCGTGCGGAAGAGAGCTTGATCGACCGTGTCGAGTTTCAACTTCGGAGCCAAGTTAAAGACAGTATTCCCAACAGAGCCGTCGTCGCAAAAGCGCTTGGCATGAGCGAACGGACGATGGGGCGAGAATTGGTAAAAAACGGCACAAGCTTTAAAGAAATTAAAACGAACATCATTAAGGGCTTAGCCACGGCTAAGATTGATCAAGGAGTACCGCTCGCAGAGATCGCTCATTCGCTTGGTTATAATGACCAATCAGCGTTCACACGGGCATATAAAAAGTGGTTTGGTGAGCCCCCAGGAAAGCGCAAGATTTCCGGAACAAAGTAGCCCCGTGCTCCAAAGGTGTTCCAGTGTGACTTAAGTCGCAAATACTTGGCTCATGTCCTTAAAACTTTTAAATTCTAGCGCGTTCCCACTGGGGTCGAGGAAGAACATTGTCGCTTGCTCGCCAGTTTTGCCTTTGAACCGGATATAGGGATTAATAATGAATGCTGTGCCAGCATCTTGGAGTGTTTTGGACAATTTATGCCAATCATCCCATTCCAATATGGCGCCGAAATGCCGGACGGGAACATTTTTTCCATCCACAGAATTGGTGGGTTCGATAGACTGTTCAAACTCAGCCAAATGAAAGCTAACTTGGTGCCCGAAGAAATCAAAATCAATCCAGCGTGCTGCTTCGCGGCCTTGCGCGCATCCCAGTAGGTCGCCGTAAAATTTGCGGGTTTCCTCTATGTCGCGAATGGGCGCGGCCAAGTGGAAAACCTTAGCTTTCATATTACTTTGGGCCGTAGGCGTAAGCTCCGCCTTTTTCGAGAGCGCGTAAGTAAGCTGGCCGCTTGTGGATACGGTCGACATATTCATTGCAGGCCTCATAGCCCTTGAGGCGACCGCGGGCTTTGGCGGCTTCTAGCGGAAAGACCATTTGGATATCCGCGCCTGTGATTTCGTCGCCTGCAAACCATTTTTTACTAATGAGGTTATACTCACAATAATCCAGAATGGCTTTGATTTCGCCCATAATCATCGGTTGGATTGGTGCGGCGGCGTCCCCTAAATATCCCGTATAAAGCGATAAAAGGAGGGGCAGCATGGCTGACCCTTCCGCAAAATGCAGGAAGTGAACATAATCGACATATTCCTGCGTGCCCTTTTCAGGACGCAGTTTTCCATCCCCAAATTTATCTAGGAGATAAACAATAATCGCCCCGGTTTCCGCAACGATTGACTCGCCATCTTCGATGACAGGGCTTTTCCCAAGTTGATGGACGGCTTTCAATTCATCGGGCGCGCGATTTGTGGTTTTGTCGCGTTCATAAAATTTGATGTCGTAAGGCGTACCGAGTTCTTCCAGAAGCCAAAGAATCCGTTGTGAACGTGAATTATTGAGATGGTGTACAGTTATCATTCCTATGTGATGCGCTGGCACATCATAGGTTTCAAGTCTCAATTAAGTGATGTTATCAACGCGGTGAATTGAGACTATCGATATTTGAACCGCTAAAGACGATTGTCCGAATTCCTTCAGCCGTGGGGACATTGACGACATTGTCAAAACGTGGGCTGAGGTCACGCAATATAGAATTGCGTGCAGACCAATGTGCCGGAAGGGTCGATAACGTCCCAGTTTGATAAATATAAAGATGCCCGCCTGCGACCTCGGCGCCGAGAATATCTAGCGGCACAGTCTCGTTATCGGCTTTGAGTTCAAATCGTTCGGAACTGTAAAGTGCAGCTTGCGCGCGTGCGCGAAGGCCGGTCATATCATTTTTATCGATGACGCCCGCCTTGAACAGTAAGCGCTGCGCCGCCGAGAGTTGGAGCGTATGAGTGACGTCGAGCTCGCCTGCCGCGCTGAGTTTGACTTCGGTCTCAACGCGCGGAGCATCATGCGCCGCAACAGGGTTTGCGACGCTAAGCCCGATAAAACAAAAGCTGATGAGGCAGGTTTGGCGGCGATTAAGCACTTATCGGCGCTCTAACATCCGTTCGAGCGTCCGGCGCAGCGAGGATTTTTTATCATCCTCCTCATCATCCGTCATTGTTTCTTCTTTAGACTCTTTCGACATCTTGTCCTTGTCGGACATTTTTGTCTCGTCTTCCTTCGCAATGCCTTTTTCCGAGTTTTCGGTCTCGGCCTTTCCGAGAGGAACGGATTCATCCTTTTTATCCATCGATTCTGAAGATTCAGAATGCAGCTCTCGCAACATATCTGCCATCATAGAAGACGAGGTCCGATTTGATTTGAACAGATCAATTCGGCTTTGCGCGATGGATTGCGGGAAGGCATTGTTGGAATAGTCTGCATCAGCCGTTTGGTGGGCCTTATCCAGTTCAAAGCCAATGGCCTGTTTGTCCAGTGTAAATAATTTGGTGACATTATTGGAATTTCGGCGCCAAATTTCGGCCGGAATCATGCGCTCTTCAGATGTGCCGTCCGCATAATTGATTGTAACTGGGAGCGGCGAGATTAACCCACCTAGGTTGTCAAAGTCGACGAAATAGAGATATTTCCCATCTTCCATTGCGCGGTCATAAGCCTTGCGTTCCCAATCTTTCAAACCATCATAAAATTTCTTGAATTTGTTCCGATCAGCATTTGTGACCGTGAATTTATCATTCTCATTGTAAAAATCTTCGAGATCTGAATAGCGTTTCAGGCGTGGTTTGAGGCCTTCCTGACGATTGCGGCGTTGCGCGATATTTTCTGGATATTTTGCAAGATCTTCATCCCTTTCAATATCTTTTTCAACATCAGGATCATTCGTACTGATTTGGTACTCGCGGACACTGCTCAAAGCGATATCTACGTGATCTGTACCGTAATACCAACCGCGCCAGAACCAATCGAGATCAACGGCGGAAGCGTCTTCCATAGTCCGGAAGAAGTCCGCTGGCGTTGGGCGTTTGAATTTCCAACGCGTAGAATATTCGCGGAACGCAAAGTCAAATAACTCGCGCCCCATAACGGTCTCGCGTAAAACCATCAAAGATGCCGCGGGCTTGGCGTATGCATTTGGACCGAACTGCAAAATGCTGTCTGATTGCGTCATGATAGGCACTTGATTAGAGCTCTGCATATAGCCTGAAATTTGATCGAGCGGGTTTTGATATCCGCCGCGGATAGGGAAATTCTCTTCCCACTCATATTCCGCCATATATTCCAGGAATGTGTTTAGGCCCTCATCCATCCATGTGTAACGGCGCTCGTCACTATTGACTGTCATCGGGAAGTAGATGTGTCCAATTTCGTGAATGATAACACCGATTAGGCCATATTTGATATTGCGAGAATAGACGATTTCGCCAGATTTTTCATCTTCCGACGGCCGATACCCGTTAAAGGTAATCATCGGATATTCCATACCGCCACGTTCCCATGAATTCACAGATTGCGCAGTAGGGTAGGGGTAATTGAAGGCAAATTTATTATAGACATCCATCGTATGAACAACGGCTTGTGTTGAATATTTTGACCAAATTGGATCCGCTTCTTTCGGGAAAAAGGACATGGCGAGGACTTCTGGGTTGTCCTCGTCGTCTTGCTCGAACTTCATTACATCCCAGATGTATTTTCGAGACGATGACCAGGCGAAATCGCGAACATTTTCGGCCTTAAAGGACCATGTCTTGGATCCCTTTGCCTTCGTTTTTTCATTCTCTTCGGCTTCTTCGGGGGTCACAACATAAGTTGGCTCTTCCGTTCCTGCATCTGCTAACCGTTTGCGCTGCTTAGTGCTTAACACGTCGCGCGGATTTTGGAGTTCGCCCGTTGCAGCGACAATGTGGTCGCTTGGGACTGTCAAATTGACTTCATAGTCACCAAATTCGAGCGTGAATTCACCGCGGCCAAGGAACTGCTTGTTCTGCCAGCCTGTGTAATCCGTATAGGAGGCTAGACGAGGGAACCATTGCGCCATACCAAAGATGTAATTGTCTTCTTCTTCGAAATACTCATAGCCGCCTCGTCCGCCAATCGCGACTTCGTCAAGGATATTATGTTCCCAATCGACTTGGATAATAATGGTCTCGCCGGACTCAAGCGGATCATCCAAATCAATCCGCATCATTGAGTCATTGATAATATATGGCAGGGTGTCGCCATCTTCATCCATAATAGCCTTGAATTCGAAGCCATATGAACGATCCTCATAAGCTTGTTCCTTACGAAGCGCGAAGAAGGAATAGCTGTCTGCCCCGCCAGCGCCGTCACCGCGGCGTGATCCTGCGGCAGAGGCTGTTGCTGAACGACGCTCAAGGGATCCGTCTTTGAAACGGTTTTGATCTAGCGCAAGCCAGATATAGTTCAGCGTGTCTGGCGAGTTATTTGTATATTCGATATCGCTTTCGGCAAAGATGCGGCGCTTATCTTCATCCAAACGAATGTCCATTGTATGGCTCGCGCGTTGCTGCCAATAGGCTGGTCCAGGGGCGCCGGAGGCGCTGCGATAAACGTTTGGTGATGGAAGGACGTGGTCCAGTTGGCGGAATTTTGCGGCTGCATCCCCGACGCTACCAGCTGTCACATTTGCCTTATCGCCGTCACTTGCAAAGGATTCAGTCCCAACCACAAGGGCGGCCATAGCGCCGATTGTGGTAATGCTCGCAAACTTTAACGCTGATTTGATACCGGCCATGAGACCTCCTGAGGGGATAAGACGAATTTACGGGTTGTGTAGCGACGGCTGCTAGCAAAATCCTACTAAATTCCCGTAAAGCGCGAAAATTTTATATTAATTCCCATGCTCTTTTGATTGTTCCCAACATTGTAATGGTAAAGAGGGTGCATACTGGTTCACGAGACGACTAGAAAACTTCATATTTTGCCGTCTTAGTCGTGATTTGAAATTACCAGTGATCCGAAATCCAAGGCGTCGGACGGACGTGTTTATAGAGCTTTTTCCAAGGCGATCTTACAGGCCAATCTCCAACCGCAGCCTCATCTTGATCTGGTTTGCCGGTAAAAGCGACGATCTTAGTTTTCGGAGGAAGCGGAGGGGCTTTGAAGAAATTCATAGGCCATTTCGGCAGAAGTGAATGTTTGAAACTTGCACACCATTGTTTTGGCCAAAACACCATATCTGAAACTTCTCGCGAAATATAAACTTGTTCAATTCTATAGGTTGAGAGAATGCGAGATTGTTCGGTTTCTAGCTTGTTAAAAATATGGGCGTGAGACCCAACATTCCATCGAAAACAAGACGTATTTCCAATATTTTTCCCAGGTTGGGTCCAATTTTCGATGACACAAAAACGACCAGGTTCAAAATCAAACATGTCGTCTAAATTCCCGGTGATAACGAGATCTAAATCCAAAAAAAGGACGTCTCCCGTAAGGTTGACCAAATTATCCTTCCATAAAACTAGTTTACGCCACGGCGTTACTATTAAGTCTTCTGGCAAGTTTATATCGGGAATTGGTTCACAGCGAATATCGTTGTCAATTCCGGACGGGTCATCTGTTAGGCAAACGAGCTGTGTTTCTCGATTTGTATTGCGCTTGATCGCGGCATTTAGACGATTGACAAAGTTCGCGCCATAACGCGAACCCCATTTCATACATATTACAGTTTGCATCTTATCAATTTTTGGGGGTTTTGCCTATTTTCCCTTGCGCATGTCATCCCTTAGACCGCGAAACTCTGTTCCGTTATACCAATTGGGCCAATCGCTAGAATTTGCAAGATCATACCCTAGGTCGAGAAGGATATCGGTAGCTTGGGTGATGCCTGATAAATCCCAGCTGTTGTCGTATTCATCGCTCACTTTATGATACCGCTCTTTCGTATACTCATCTGCGAATTTTTCTCCATAGGTTAGGCCGTTCGTGACATGATTATTGCCAGGATCAGCGTATAGCATCGGAACTCCTAACTTTGCGAGGCTGATATGGTCGGAACGGTAGAAATATCCGGCTTCTGGCTTGTCATCGGGCACAACATACATGCCGCGTTTTTCGAGTTGACGTTTGAGAAGGTCTTCCAATTCGCTCGATCCAAATCCAATGACTTTCATGTCTTTGGTTTCTCCAACAGGCAGCATCGCATCAATGTTTATGCCGCCGACAGTTTGAGCTAGCGGTACTAATGGTTTTTCGCCGTAATAGGCGGATCCGAGCAAGCCGGATTCTTCCGCCGTCACAGCGACGAATATAACCGAGCGTTCAGGCGTACCGCGCTCAACCATCGTTTCGGCCACTTCAATGATAGAAGCTGTGCCCGTCGCATTATCGACGGCTCCATTGAATATCTTATCATCGCCTTCTACATTTTCGCTGGTGCCTAGGTGATCCCAATGGGCCATATATAAGACATATTCGTCTGGGCGCGTTGACCCCTTAATTCCGCCAGCAACGTTCCGCGACGTCGTTGTTTTGACAGTTTGATTAATTGTCGCCGTTAGCGATAAAGCCGGTGCGGGGACAGGTTTAAAGCCTTTGACGGCCGCGTCAGACTTCATCTTAGCGAGATCAAGACCTGCACTGGCGAACATGTTACTGGCTTGGTCATAGGTAATCCAACCCTCTAGTGCCGCCCGAGAAGCTCCCCGATCTGGTCGAACAAGGTCATATTGTTCACCCGTCCAAGAGCCGGATACGACATGCCAACCGTAACTCGCGGGCTCTGTTTCATGGATAACAATGACGGCTTCGGCACCCTGCCGGGCGGCCTCTTCATATTTATAGGTCCAGCGACCATAATAGGTCATGGAGTTTCCTTTAAAAAGAGTCTCGTCTTTTGTTGCAAACCCTGGATCATTCACCAGCATAACAACTGTTTTGCCTTTGACGTCTAGGCCCTCATAGTCATTCCATCCATATTCTGGTGCGTTGACTCCATAACCCACGAAAACGAGTTCACTTTTTTCAACGGAAAGGGACTTATCGAGACGCTTTGTCCAGAACACTGCATTTTCTGTTGAGTTGCCGTCCAAAACTTGGGTCTCATCATGGTTTATAGACATTGTGGAACTTGGCAGAACTGTCGTAGCCGTTAGCTCTACAGCTTGAAAAAACGTGCCGTTTTCGCCCATTGGTGAGAGTCCCGCCGCGGCCATTTCATCTGCTACATATTGAGAGGCAGCTTTCCCACCCCGTGTAGACGGCGCACGGCCCTCAAATGCATCGCTTGCTAATCGCTCGATACGCCGGCTTAAATCGGATGCGGAAGCCGTCGCGTCTGGGTTTGTTGAAGTCGTTTGTGTGTCCTCTGAGGAACAGGCTAAAAGGAACGCTGAAGATAGTAAGATTGTAGAAGCCAGCTTTACTCGCTTAAAAATGATCATAATAGACTCCGAATAAATGAATAGACTTCGTCTCATTCATAATTGGATATTGCAATGGTGCAATCGCTACTGTTTACGCAACATGTATGAATCGCACAATCGGAAGAAAAATAATGCGTAATGCCCTTAAACTCGTCGTGATATTGTCGGTCGCTGCTTGCAGTCCTGCGGTTGAGTCGCTATCAAAATCAACTGAGGTAAGCGCTGACACGAAAAAAATAAAATCTTCAGCGACGCTCAACCTACGGACAAAGCAGGCGAAAAAACTCATGGAAACCGCGCTTGCCGGTACGCATGGATATGACATTACCGAAAGTTTGACCACTGAGGTGGGGCCACGCTTAGCTGGTACTGAGGCAGAGGCACGTGCGCGTGATTGGGCTGTCGAAAAATTTAAGTCCATCGGCTTAGAAAATGTTCGTGTTGAGCCATTTACGATACCTGGTTGGGAGCGAGGCGAAGAGACTGCGTCAATTGTGTCTCCATTTCCTCAGGAAATGATAATTACGTCACTTGGATATTCCGTGGCGACGCCGATAAATGGCGTGGAGGCTGAGGTCGTATATTTTTCAGAACTCGATGCGCTGAAGGAAACGACACAAGACCTAACAGGCAAAATCGCGTTTATTTCTGGGCGAATGGAAAAGGCACCAGATGGGGCAGGTTATGGTCCTGCAGGCATGAAGCGCCGGATTGGCGCGTCGGAAGCGGCTAAACATGGCGCTGAGGCGGTTCTTATACGATCTGTTGGGACCGATAGTCATCGTTTTCCCCATACAGGGGGAATGCGATATGCACCTGATTTCCCAAAAATACCAATTGCGGCGCTGTCTAGTCCGGATGCTGACCAGCTGGAACGGATTTTCCAACGCGGTGAAACTGTAACAGTGAAAATGACCTTGTCTCCTATCAGCACCGGAGAACGGCCTTCTGGGAATGTTATTGGTGAAATCATCGGGACAGAGTATCCCGATGAAATCGTCCTAATCAGCGGACATCTCGATAGTTGGGACCTGGGGACGGGTGCCATTGATGACGGGGCAGGCATCGGAATTTCAGCCGGCGCCGCACAAGTCATTGTCGATTCTGGCTTGAAACCGAAAAGGACCATACGCGTTATAGCTTATGGCGCTGAAGAAATTGGTCTCCTAGGCGGATTTGCGTATCGCGATAAATATAAAGCTGAACTCAACAATCATGTTATGGCGACCGAGTCGGATTTCGGAGCCGTCGCGCCCTATGAAGTTCACTATAATTGGTCCGAGGGACGGGAAGATATGCAAGCTCTAGCTGATTTGCTTGGGATCCCGCTGATCAAAAAGGACACATCGGGTGGTCCGGATATCGGGCCTATCAAAAGAGAAGGTGTTCCAACTATGCGATTACAGCAAGATGGAACCGATTATTTTGATTTGCATCACACGCCGGATGATACCTTTGATAAAATTGATCCAGACGATATGGCAAAGAACACTGCTGCATTTGCAGCGATGGCGTGGATCACGGCTAATTCAGATTCTGATTATAGAGATACGAAAGAAAACTAATGTCACTACCGCCCATTCTTCAAGACCTACCGATCCCAGTCATTGGGTCTCCAATGTTTATCGTGTCAGGCCCAGAGCTTGTCATTGCGCAATGTAAAGCTGGTATCGTGGGAACATTTCCTTCGTTGAACGCGCGGCCCTCAGGGACTTTGGAGAAGTGGATTGTCCGCATTAAGTTGGAATTAGATGCCTACCAAAAGGCCAATCCCGATATTAAAGTGGCGCCTTTTGGCGTGAACCAAATTTGTCATCCGTCAAACAATCGGTTGCAAGAAGATATGGAGGTTTGCGTCAAACATGAGGTACCGATTATCATTACGTCCCTCCAAGCAAACCAGATGGTCTATGATGCCACGCATTCTTACGGCGGACTTATCTTACATGATGTCACGAATATTCGTCACTCGAAGAAGGCATTGGCTATGGGCGCAGATGGTCTGATAGCGGTTTGTTCTGGGGCAGGTGGACATGCCGGTCGCCTTTCACCTTTCGCGCTAATACCTGAAATTCGCCAGTTTTTTGACGGACCATTGCTTCTTTCAGGTTCGATAGCCACGGGCGGGGCTATCGCTGCTTCGCTCGCCATGGGGGCCGATATGGCCTACATAGGCACGCGCTTTATCGCGACGGCTGAAGCTAATGCGGATAAGGGCTACAAGGATGAAATCATTGATAGTTCTGGAGAGGATATTATTTATT
>CAZKHC010000046.1:11451-13240 GCA_964552135.1 uncultured Algimonas sp.
GATAAGGGCTACAAGGATGAAATCATTGATAGTTCTGGAGAGGATATTATTTATTCCTCTTTGTTCACGGGCGTCCATGGAAATTATTTACGAGGATCCATTGAGAAGGCGGGCCTTGATCCTGATAATCTTCCGGGGGCTGATAAGTCGACCATGAATTTTGGGTCTGGCGGGAATACGGATGCGAAAGCTTGGAAAGATATATGGGGGGCCGGGCAAGGCGTTGGATCAGTGCATTCGTCGCCGCCCGTGGCTGACGTTGTTTCTGAGTTGAAGGCTGAATATGATGAGGCGTGCCGTATCTTAGCTTCAAAACTTAGCTGAACGGTGGCTGAACACATTAACTAAAAGCACCGAATGTATTTAATTATTTGACCGACAGCGTTGCATGCAGGTCATTAATACCTTAGACGCGTGCTGCTATAACCGATTCATAGTCGGTCAGCGGGATCTTTAAGGGAGGTTTACCCATGACTTCAAAGTGGTTTGGCGCCATAGTTATTTTAGCTATCGCGTCGCTCATTCTTGGATGGATTTTCGGAATGCCGAAAATCCAATCTATGGAGGATGACATACGCGCAGCTCTTGACGCTAAGGGCTATAATAATATTCAGGTCGACATGAGCGGCAACGTTGCGACGCTATCTGGCGAGGCTGCAAGTGACGCTCAAAAAGCAGATGCCATGAAGGTCGCTGAGAATACAGAATGCTCGGCGTGTAAAAACAAACGTCAGTGGCATGCTGTAAAGGATGACATGTCAGCGCAGAGCCTTCCAGTTCAAGCGCCTTATACCTTTAACGCGGTCAAAGACGTGAATGGTAATGTGACTGTTTCAGGTTTTGTTCCTTCAAAGGAAGCAAAAGCTGACATTCTATTAGCGGCTAACCGTATTTTTAATACGAAGGTCATTGACCGTAAAATTGTAGTCGCGGCAGGCGCCCCTGACGGGAAGTTTGTCGATGTAACAGAAAGCTATATGAATGAGCTTGCTGTTTTAGATAAGGGTAACTTTTCTCAAGAGGGCTATAATGGACTTCTCGAAGGTACCGCATCAAAGGTCGATATCAGAAACCGTATTAATGCGGCAGGCAAAGCGCTGCCGGGTAAATATGCGACTGGCTTCAGAGCAAATATCTCCGTTCCGAAACCCGTAAACAAAATTGAATCTGTTGATGAGTGTCAGACACTTTTCGAAGAGGTCAAAGGCGACAAGAAGATTTTCTTTGAATCGAGCAAAGCCAATATCAAAGGTGCCGAGAGTTTCGATTTGCTGAATAAAATTGCCGTTGCCGCAAATCGGTGTTCGACATTCCGCATTACAATTGGCGGTCATACGGATAGCCAAGGCCCAGAGGCTTATAATCAAAGATTGTCCGAAGCGCGTGCCGCAACGGTCAAAAACTATCTTTCGCTTGAGCGTAAAGTTGAAGCGAACCGTTTAACTGCGACCGGATTTGGCGAGTCAAACCCCGTCGCAACTAATGCAACTGCAGCAGGTCGTGCGCAAAATCGCCGCATTACCTTCACAGTAACTCAGGCTCAATAGGAGTACCTCATGTCTAATATAATCGCATTTATTTTATGTTTCTTGCTCTTGCCGCTTTTGCTGCTTGGGCTTCTAGGCCTCCTTCTCGGTTGGTTGTTTTTCCGTGGTAAAAAAGTCGACGGTGATCTTTCCGTTGAAGGCGAGGGCGCTCTGCGCGCTGAAGCCGACAGTCTTCGCGCTCGTGTTCAAGAACTTGAAGGTCGCGTTTCAACACGTGATACCGAAATTTCTGGGCTTAAAGG
>CAZKHC010000047.1:0-13218 GCA_964552135.1 uncultured Algimonas sp.
CCATAAAGTCTCTTGCAAGATATTGCATTATGTCAGGTGGCGCGTTTGCGGAAAAATTTGATTCCGGAGAGTTCTCGGCACTACTTTTGATGTTCGTGATGCCTTGGGTCTTCGAGGAGCCAATAGAGGACATTATCTTCAAAAATCGGATTGCTCGTGATTTTACGGTGCTCGGAAGGAACAAATAATGTGGAGCGCCATTCAATCGGTGTCTGTAAGGTAGGTTTCCAGTTAGACCCGACACGTTCATCCATCAGGCTGCTGGTTCTTAGGACCGTTTTATCGCCAACACCGGTTTTGAAGACGCTTATCTCACCCGTCTCGCTGCTGACGCTCATGATTTCGGGCGTATCCGTTGAGTCGCCGACAACGAGAAAGAGATCCGTTCCGCGCGGCGGAGTAGACGGGCGGTCCAGCGCTTCTTGGAAACGCGCAGCGCGGCGTAATGAATGGGCTTGAAACTTTGAAGCCAAGGCGCTTCTTTCGGCATGGGTTTCGACATCCGGCAAGAGCTGGGCGAGTATAATTCGCGTCTCTTCACTGTCTCCGCTGAGGCCCCATTTATTGGACTTCCAAAGCTCTGGGTCTAAGAGGTTGGTCACAGGTTTTGAAATATCTTCATCCCAAATCACCGCGTTATGACGACTGCGCGGCAGAAGTTGATAGACGGACGGGAAGGTGCCTAAAATCGCTTCGGAATAATGCGGCAACACAGGGCGGCCCGTATTAAAGCCATTAATTAATTGGTCGAAAGCTTCCAGTGAACCTGCGTTTGGGGGCGCCACTAAAACGGCGCGCTCAACATCTTTTGCGCCTGCCCATGTCGCATCTGGCAAAGCGTAATCTTCAGAGAGAGTCATATCGCCGTATCTCAGAAAATAGCGCGTTAATATGCCGCCCATGGAATGCGCAACAATATCAAATTTCACTTCTGCATTCTCGATATTATATAAACGTTTGTATTCAGCTTGGATTTCGCCGCGCCGCGCATCGATGAACTCTTTCAGTTTGCCTGAATTATACGCGAGGTCCTTGCGCCAGTCATAATCAAATTGAAAACAAGTGAAGTGATCTGTGCCGTAATCAATCGTATCAAGTCTTAGCGTTGAATCTGTATATCCACCCGCGCCCAAGGTGGTGAGAATGCCTGCATAGGCTTGGATAGTGATCGGGATGCCGGCGAGTTTTAATTCTAAGTTTTCTAACACGCCGTCAGGGTGAATATCGCCGAACTCGGCCATATTGTCAGGATCTAAAGACAAAGAAATTAACTGCGCCCCTTCGGCTGTTTTAGGGTCGGCATATGCCTTGCGAAAGGCACCCCAAACGGTTTTTCCAGTATTATCATCTACTAGTCGGCTGCCTAACACACCGGGGATGACAATTATCGGGTTACGGTCTGGCCCATGATATTGCGCCGTGCGGTCATAAACAGATTTTAGATCAACATTCTGTTTTGTTGAGGCGCAGGCGGACAGACTAAACACTAGGCTCAATAAAAGAGTAAATTTAATGGCAGTTTGCATCTTGATTGGCCCTCAATCCTTGTCGATTTGTGAAAACATTAGCGAGGGAGGCCAATGTTTCAAATCAACTTTTCTGTGCTGCCCGTGCCTTGACCCTTTGATACATGTTTACCATCTATCGATTATGACCGATAGTTCTCTCACCCCCCGCGAAATTGTTTCTGAACTTGATCGACATATTGTGGCGCAAGGGGATGCGAAACGCGCCGTTGCGATTGCCCTTCGTAATCGCTGGCGCCGCCGCCGCGTACCAGCCGATCTACGCGATGAGGTGACACCTAAGAATATTCTCATGATTGGCCCGACAGGTGTTGGCAAAACGGAAATTTCTCGCCGCCTCGCGAAACTCGCCCAAGCGCCTTTTATCAAAATTGAAGCGACGAAATTTACCGAAGTCGGTTATGTGGGCCGCGATGTGGAGCAAATCGTGCGCGACCTTGTCGAAGCGTCCATCTCATTGCTACGCGAAGAAAAACGCGCGCAGGTTCAAACCCAAGCCGAAGAGGCCGCCGAAAGCCGCATCCTCGACGCGCTTGTCGGGGCGAGCGCCTCCGAGGCGACACGCGAGAAATTCCGCCAGAAATTACTCTCTGGCGAGCTGGATGATAAAGAGGTTGAACTCGAGCTGTCAGATAAAAGCTCGCCCTTTCAAGGCATCGATATTCCGGGCCAGCCCGGATCCTCGATGGGCATGCTCGATTTGTCGTCTATGTTTGGCAAGATGGGTAAGACGAAAACCGTAAAGCTCCGTATTGGCGACGCCCATGGGCCGCTGCTCTCGGAAGAGGCCGATAAGCTACTCGATGAAGATGCCATTAAGCGCCAAGCCGTGGAGCGCGCGGAACAAGACGGCATCGTTTTTCTCGACGAGATTGATAAGATTACAACGCGCTCTGATGCGCGCGGCGGCGATGTCTCCCGCGAAGGCGTGCAGCGGGATTTATTGCCGTTGATTGAGGGCACGACCGTCTCGACGAAATATGGCCCTGTTAAAACGGATCATATTCTCTTTATCGCCAGCGGCGCGTTCCATGTTGCTAAACCGTCCGACCTCTTGCCAGAACTACAGGGACGATTGCCCATTCGCGTAGAACTCCGCGCTCTGACCGAGGCGGATTTTGTCCGTATCCTGACTGAACCTGAAGCGAGCCTTATTCGGCAATATACGGCGCTTATGGCGACGGAGGAGGTAACCTTAGATTTCACGAAAGACGGGATTGCGGAGATCGCTAAACTCTCTGCCGACGTGAATGCGAGTGTCGAGAATATCGGAGCGCGCCGTTTGCATACGGTCATGGAGCGCTTGCTCGACGATATCAGCTTTACGGCGTCGGACAAAAGCGGGCAGGTATTCAAAATTGACGCGGATTATGTGCGTGAGCATGTCGGGAAATTGGCGAAGGATCAGGATCTAAGTAAGTTTATCTTGTAAAGCTGGGCGGCAGGGCGTCATTCAAAGAGGGATGCAACCTGGGCTCCATGCGCGCGCATGACGAATTTTGAATATCCTGCTTTGACCATGACCTGCCCGCCAAAATAGGCGGTCCCAATGAGCTCTGCTTTGCCTTCTGCATTTGTCCCTTTGACGCAGGTTTCAATGGCTTTTCGTAATCGCGAGAGTGCGTCCGAGACAGATTTTTCAACCTGTTCATCAAAAGGCGCTTGATCAATGGCAGCATTGCATAACAGGCACCCCCATCGGCCCTCGGGAGTTTGGGCAGATTTCACCAGACTATTAAATAAACCCATGATTCGGTCTTTTGGAGAAAGTGTTTCATCCCCCAACATCGTCACAGCTGGGACGACCTGGGTATTTGTATAGTTAGAAATCGCATGTTGATAGAGCGCCCGCTTATCGCCAAAACTTGCATATAGTGAGCCCTTATTTAGGCCCGTCGCCGCCATGATATCGGCATAGGATGTTCCGTCATATCCATGCTGCCAAAAAACATCTCTTAAGGCGGTCTTTACAACGGCGGCATCAAATTTTCGGGGGCGGGCCATAATATTTCCGTCTCACAAAGGGCTCTCTGACACGTGATATTATGTTTATTGAACGTTTGGTCAAGCGGTCTATACCAAGCTTAAGACTGCCGGGTTTTTCCTTCCCTCCCTCCCAAGCCCGGCGGTCTAAATTTTTAAAAGGCGACTTAGCCTCAAATGAGAAAGACGAAAAATGACACAGTCAATTAAGCCGATGGCGCATTTAAAGGCAGCCATAACTAGTTTCGCCGTGATCGCTGGCGTAACCTTTACTGGTTTAAATAGCTTTGATCTTGCCTATGCCACGGAGACAGCTGCCGCAGCCACAATGGCGGACAAAGTCCAATCCGGCACGTTTGAAAAAAGCAGTTTCAAAATTAATGGTGATTGGCAGATCGTCTATGAAAATGGACAAACAATCTTTCGTCTGTCGGAAGAGTTTAAAACAAAGAACGGACCAGACTTGAAATTATTCCTATCCCCTAAAACTGTTGGAAATGCTACGGGTTCAACGGCCACGACAGATGCTGTACGCTTGGGTGTATTGCGAACGAATAAGGGCTCTCAGGATTATGTTATACCTGAAGGTGTCGACCTTTCGGAATTTGGATCCATCCTTATTCATTGCGAGGCCTACTCAAAATTATGGGGCGGCGCGAACCTCTAAGCCCTCCCTCATTGCCCCGGAAAGCCCGTCTGCGCCTCCCCCAATGCGCAGGCGGGCTTTCACTTTTTTAAGAACACATACCACGCGCCCGTTCCGCCATGTTTAATATGCGCGGGTGCGTAGCTGGCAATTAATGGACGTACAGCTGGGTCCGCGATCCAGCCATGGAAGCTTCGCCGCAATATGCCATCTCCGCGCAAGCCTTTGCCTGTGACAACCAGCAGGCAATATTTATTGCGATTGGCTGCCCGAATGATTGCGCGGTGCAGCGCAGGCTGCGCCATAGATTGCGTCATATCATGAAGGTCAATTTTCGCATCAATGTCCACGCGGCCGCGCCGAACGCGTTTATCTTGATTGACATCAAGCGTAAGCGGCGTGGGTTTCGCGCGCACAGACGGCGCCGCAGGAAGGCGAAGCATATTCGCAAAGTCTTCGCGCGAGGGCAGTGGTTTTGCGCTGCCCTTACCTTTTGGCTTTCGGCGTGGACTGACGGTTTGCGAAACATGCCGCCAAATTTTAGTCTCGCTCGGTCTAAGAGGCCGTTCGGTCATGAGGTTTGTGCGTTGGCCATGAAACGCGGGAGAAGGATGGTCCAGCGCGCTCGGTGTTTTTGGACTCCCGCGCGCTCGCCAGCGTCAAAGCCTGAGCCGAAAAATAAATCTGCGCGCAGCGGACCTTTAATCGCGCTGCCCGTATCTTGGGCCGTGACCAAGAGCCCCGTTGGCCGTCCGCGAAAATCTCCGGGCCCGGTTGGCAAAATTGTATTGAGCCAGACGAGGCTTCCGTAAGGATGATAGCGAGGATCAACGGCGATGGCTGCCATTCCCGTCAACGGAACCCGCATAGCCCCTTGCGGGCCTTCACCCGTCCGAATGGCTTGCTCCATGAAATAAATATAGCGCGGATTTTCATTCATGAGAGCGCGCGCGGCCTGCGGTCCATTGCGGGTCATCCAATCGGCGATAGATTGTTTCGACGCTTGTTCTTTCGTGAGCTCCCCGCGCGCAATCAGAACTCCGCCAATGGAACGATAGGCTTGTCCGTTATTTGCAGCATAGGCGGCGCGTAAAATGCGCCCATCTGCATATTTTAACCGGCCGGATCCTTGGATTTGCAAAAAGAAGACATCAATAGGACGGCCATAGGCGATGATGCGTGATGTTGCCGCTGTGACTTTCGCGCGCGGTAATTTTAAGGCTGCCTCTGTCGCAGGTTTTGCCAGAATGGGCTCAGAAAATGTCGCATCGGGTTGCAGACGTACCTCGACTTCGGGCTCGTAATATCCCGTCAGAAGCCCATCGGGCGCATCGGGCGTTGAAAGATTGACAGGCACGAACCAGCTTTCGAAGAAATTTCGCGCATCCATATCGCTAGGCTCAACCGATTGTAAAACGGACGCGCTTTGGCAGGTTGAGGTCCAATCTTTGAAACGTCCATATTGCGGTAAATTTGGATTTAGCGGCGCATTCGGGTCAGCCTTGGTCCATGTCTGGCAGCCTTTTACGAAGGCTGATAAGGCCGGCCGTGGATCATGGCTCTTCCAATTCGGGAGCGCTGCAAAGCCTGATAGAGCAGGTGCTTCTATAACTGGACTGGGGGGCGGTTCTGTCGCCACAGGCGGCGGGGTTTCGACGCGGGGAGCTGGCGGAGGTGTTGGGAGTGGCCGCGCGGCCGTCGCAATGACTTGCGGGTCACTCTCTGGGATGACCTCAACCCGGCGATCAGTCTGACCAGGCGTCGCCGGGCCGTCAGGCACTGTCGTGCAAGCCGCCGCGCTAATCGCGAAGCAGGTCAAGCCTAAAAATCGAAACATGACTAGGCCGTTGTGTCAGGAGAGGGATCCGCGTCCAGCGGCTCTCCCTCACTGGGTTCTACATTTGCAAGGCGCCAATTAAGGTCATCGCCTTTCATATCGCGCTCATATTCCCAAACTTCGGAGACGGAGGACAGCACATCCGGATCGCCCATGATCAAGGTGCCGTCGGCGTCCCGCAGGGCCGATGTGAGGTCTGCCTCATACAGGACAGAAATATGCGCAAGTGAGCCTTCTGTTTTGGCGGCTTTAATCGACGCTTTGCGCAGGCGCCCCAAATCCGTGATTTGGGTTTGACCTGCTTTTTCCCGTGCTGTGATGGCTTCGTCATAAATGGCGAATGTATCGGGCGTCAGCAGATCTTTCAAAAGATCGCGGTCGCCATTGGCGAAAGCCTCAAGGATCATAGAATAAGCCGCCGTCGCGCCGGTCATAAAATGCGCAATTGAAAAGCTAGGATCCAGGCGCGTGATACCGCTCAGGCCTAATCGCTCGACTTCAGGGTCGGGTTTTGGCTCCGGTTTTCGATTTGGGTCTTCCATGCCAAAATCGACAGGATCTGATTTTTCTTCGGGAATACCCCCAAATCCCGTCTGTTTGCCTAAAACAGAGTAAAAAACGATAACAACAACTGTTGCTAAAGCCGCATAAATGATGACGTCGAACATGGAAGACCTTTATCTTGCGGATTGCCCGCCTATATACGGCATATAGACCGCTTGAGTAACTCTGACGATAGCTAAAGTGCGTCGCAACTCGTTTCAAGGAAGAGCATTATGGCCAAGAAGCCTAAAAAGGGTAAAGAGACACCCAAAGAAGACACACTCTCAATCGACGGAGACCCCGCTGGAACCGCTGAGCAGGCCGCCCCTCAGGGACCGATGCTGTCAGTTCTGGCCCAATATACAAAGGACCAGAGTTTTGAGAACCCGGGCGCGCCCAATAGCCTGCGCTCTGGCCTGCCTGCGCCGCAAATTGGTGTGAATATCGAAATCGGCCGCCAAATGCTCGATGATGATACGGTCGAGGTCACAATCATGCTCAAAGCGGAAGCCCGCCGCGAAAATGAAGTCGCCTTTATCGCCGAACTTGAATATGCGGGCCTGTTTGCGTTCCAAGGCGTTGGCATTGAAGAAGTTCAGCCAATGATAATGATTGAGTGCCCGCGACTGCTTTTCCCATTTGCCCGCCAAATTATGGCGGTCATGACGCAAAATGGCGGCTTCCCACCCATCTTACTCGACCCACCTGATTTTGCAGCTATGTTCCGAGAAGAAATGATGCGCCGCGCACAGGATGCTGGCGTAAATTAGCCCTGCGCATATATATCCACTTTAATACTCGTTTCTGCGCCGCAGTTTCGGGTATTTTTTACTCTGCGGGCTTCACATGCCCGCACAGTGCGTTATGTCTTGAGGGCTAATTTATTTTCAAGGTTCGCCATGCGCCTCTCTATTGAACGCTCTGCCTTATTGAAGGCTTTAGGACATGTCCAAAATGTCGTGGAGCGCCGAAATACGATTCCAATTTTGTCCAATGTCCTGATGAGCGCAGAAGATGGTCTTTTAACGCTTGTTGCGACAGATTTGGATATTGAAGTCTCGGAGGCAACACAGGCAGATATTTCCGCCCCTGGCCAAGTCACAGCGCCAGCACATACGCTTTATGATATCGCGCGAAAGCTCCCAGACGGTTCTCAAGTTGTCTTGCAGATTAATGCCGATGATCGATTAGACGTTGATGCAGGCCGCTCGCACTTTACGCTGCCACTTTTGCCGTCCGGTGATTTTCCGAAAATGACGGCGGATGGGTTTACCCATGAGTTTTCCATTCCGGCGAAGGATTTGTCGCGCTTAATCGATAAAACGCGCTTTGCGATTTCAACAGAAGAGACGCGTTATTATCTAAACGGTATTTATGTGCATGGTCATGACGGCAAGCTGCGAGCCGTTGCGACAGATGGTCATCGTCTTGCGCTCGCCGAAGGACCAGCGCCCAAGGGCGCAGCTGATATGCCGGGCGTGATTATTCCGCGTAAAACTGTTGCAGAAATTCGCCGCCTCATCGACGGTCTCGATAGCGATGTCCACGTCAGCGTCAGTGAAGCGAAAATTCGTTTTCGCACAGGCGAGGCCATCATGACCTCGAAACTGATTGATGGCACCTTCCCAGATTATGAGCGCGTGATTCCCAAGGGGAATACAAAGGAACTGACGATTGACAATCAAGTCTTCAAAGGCGCGGTGGACCGCGTCGCAACGATTTCTGCTGAGAAATCCCGCTCTGTGAAGCTTAGCCTAGGTGAGCATAATTTGTCGCTAACGGTCAATAATCCGGAAAGCGGAAATGCGAATGAAGACCTGCCTGTCGATTATTCTGCCGAACCATTAGAAATTGGATTTAACGCGAAATATTTGCTCGATGTGGCCGGCCAAATTGAAGGCCGCGACGCGACATTTTTTCTCGATAACCCTGCTGCGCCGGCGCTTGTGAAAGATAGCGAAGATGAGCACGCGCTTTTCGTGCTGATGCCATTGCGCGTCTAAACTGATTAGGCGTGCCGTACATTGCCTCACTGCGGCTTATTGATTTTCGATCTTACGCCGCTTTAGATGCAGAATTTGAAACGGGCGTTATTGTCTTTTATGGCCCGAACGGAGCCGGCAAAACAAACCTCTTAGAAGCGATATCGCTCCTCGCGCCAGGACGAGGATTGCGCCGCGCCAAGGTCAATTTACTTGCCCGCGTTGACGATGGAGCTCCGTCTCTGGCTTGGGGGATAAATGCAAATTTGACGACCGAAGACTCGGCTGACGACGCGCGTATTTCGATTGGACAAGTCCCGGAGCATCCCGGCAGACGGCAGCTTAAAATCGATGGCCATTCGGCAAGCGGCACGGAGCTAGCGCGTAGAGTCTCGATGCTTTGGTTGACGCCTGCGCAAGATCGTTTGTTCACGGGGCCAGCCTCGGATCGGCGGAAATTCATAGATCGTTTTGCGCTGGCCTATTCATCCGATCACGGGTCGAATGCGATTCGGTTTGAAAAAGCCCGCACAGAGCGGAACCGGTTGTTGTCAGAGAGTATTACTGACCGTGCATGGTATGAGGCTATTGAGACCGATCTCTCCAAATATGGCGCTTTGATTGCGCAGGCGCGGGTTGCGACAATCTCCAATTTGCAAGCTGAAATTACGGCCCGCGAAACGGCCTTCCCAAAATCACTTATCGGGCTTGACGGCGCGCTAGAAAATAAATTCACCGAAGGTGTCGAGTTAGAGTCAGTCACGGAAGATTACCGCGCCGAATTATCTGAAAACCGCCAAATGGACCAAAGGGCTGGCCGGACTTTAACGGGTCCGCACCGGACGGAATTACATGTGACGCATATGGAAAAAGCCATGCCCGCTGGCGTGTGCTCCACGGGCGAACAAAAGGCTTTGCTCATCGGGTTGGTTTTGGCCCAGGCGAGGGCACTCAAGTCGAAACAGCCTATTTTGCTCTTGGATGAAGTCGCCGCGCATTTGGATTCGGTCCGCCGTAAAGCTTTAGCGAAGGAGTTATTGGATTTGGACCTGCAAGTCTTTCTGACAGGGACTGATAAGAGTCTGTTTTCTGATTTTACAGATTTTGCCCAGGTTCTGCAGGTCGAAAATGGGCAACTTTCCTAAAAAAACGCCCTATCTCACTAAAAGCGAGACAGGGCTACAATACCGAAACGGGGCGCAGTTGTCCGATATTGATCTGGTTTGGCGGATAGATGAGCTACCGGACATGAATATATTCTGAACAGAGTCTAGAGGGGCTTTTGCATCAAGCTCGGCAGGTCTCCACTCTCCCCCGCGGCTCGTTTTTCGAGCCCCGATTTTAAGGCCGTGGAACGATTGGTCAGCGCCAGCCCTAAGCGTCTTACATGTCCGACAGGGCCTTTTGCGCCAGAGGTTTCAGACATCAAATGGGTCAAAACGCCTAAGGCACGTGTGTCGGTATTTCGCCAAAGTGCATAATCCAGCAAACTCGCGACACCTAAATCTTGCCCAGTTTCCCGCGCGGATTTGACGCCGTCAGCAAGGGCGGCCGCATCGCGAAGCCCTAAATTTAAACCTTGTCCAGCTAGCGGATGAATAATATGCGCCGCATCTCCGACCAATGCGATTCGGCCTTTTGCGAAATCATCGGCAATTTGCAATCGCAGAGGATAACTATGCCGCGGCGCGATCAATTGCATCTCGCCTAAATAGCCGTCCATTTTCTCTGACAAGAGGTCCAGAAAGGCGGCATCTGAGAGTAACGTGGCTGCTTCGACACTCTTTGCGGGACCCGACCATACAATTTGGCTGCGCTGGCCTGTCAGCGGTAAAACGGCCACTGCGCCGCCTTTGAGGGTGCGCTGCCAGGCGAGGCCATCATGCGGCAGCGCATGTGATATTGTTGTAACGAGGGAGGCGGCTTTATAATCGAAACGTTGCAGCGTAAAACCCGCCTTGCTTCGTACCCAAGAGTCTCTGCCATCCGACGCAACCAGGAGTTTTGATGTCAGGCGCCCTTGATCCGTTTCCAGGAGGATACCTTTCGTCTCATCTTTAAATCCGTGCACATTTGTTGGGGCAAAGGTTTGAATCGACGGCGACGCCTGAACGCTTTGGATGAGGGCGGCCTTTAACAGCGGGTTTTCGATAATAGCACCGAGATCACTCGCATCATCGCCACCAAAATGCAGCCGCCAAGGACTATTCGACGGGCCCTCGGTGACCAGCATGTCGCGAATAGGCGCCGCCTCATCGAGAATATCTACGCCGAGATTGACGAGGAGCCGCAAGGATGTCGACGACAGCGCCGAGGCGCGGCCATCGCGTCCGGCTTCAATCATACGCCGATCTAACAGACCGACATGCGCTCCGCTATGTGCGCAAGCCAGCGCCGTTGTTAGCCCGACCAACCCGGCGCCCAATACGAGAATATCAAACTCATGGTCCATAGGGTCACATAGGCCGCTTAAGCCCTGAGGGAAAGGCGGCATATCGCGCAAATCTCCGCCCATTCTGCGTCCTATACGGGTCCTGAATTTCTATGCTGATTAACCCTTATTTTTAAGAGGGCTTTAACTCCGCATTCACGCTTCGCATTTACATTTTGGTAAGCGTTTCAATTTTTCAGGACCGATATGACTCCGCCGCCTTCCGCAACCGCAGACCCGAGATCTGGATATCAATATGCACCGGAGGATATTCATGCGATGATGGCGGAAGTCACAGCGCAACAGGGAAGTGCGTTCTGGCGCGCATCAAGAGCGCTGGTGATGTGCTTGCTAGGTGTTGTCATATTAATCTGTGTTTTGGCCTATAATCCTTTTGATCCAACAGGAGATACGGCTGGTATTGGCATTGGTCGTCACCCGCTCGGGCGGCCTGGAGCCAGCCTTGCCAATCTCCTCATGCAAACATTGGGATGGGGCGGATTACTTGTTGGTGGTTTGATTTTACTTTCTGGCTTTCGGCGTCTGATTGGCCGCGTTGGCGCGCGCTCATCAGGCTTGAAATGGAAACGATTTGCCATCGGCGCGGGCTTCATTTTGCTCGGGACCATGACATTTTCTGCCTTTCCAATTCCGCAGAGCTGGCCAATGGCGAGCGGCCTTGGCGGCTGGATAGGCGACATGATGCATTTTACGCCCAAGGGCTGGTTTGATGCATTTAATATTCCTTTGTCGGGTCTTTGGGTGGCCCTCCTTTCCTTTGCTGGAGCCGCTTACCTACTCGCACTTTATTTGGGTGTTGTGACGAAAGATTTGCTCGATATTGCGGACGCCGCAACTTTGGTTTGGGCCTATATCCGCATTACCTTTGACCGTTTCGCAGCGTGGCTCGTCCGCATTTTCCGCAAAGGCTACCTTGCGCCAATGGACGCGCAAATGGCGAGTGAGCCGCTTTACCGCGATATTCCGGATACAGTGCCTGCCGCGAATTTCGAACCTGTTGCTTATGCACCAGAACCTGCTCCCGTCTCTGTCCCTGTTCCCAAGCCAAAAGCGAAGAAGCGAACCACGAAGCGTAAGCCCGCGAAATCCAAACAGCCGAGCTTCGATTTCTCGGGTCATGATGACTATGTCCTTCCGGGTCTTGACTTGCTCAAAGCCCCGCCGCCGCGCAGCGTTATTCGCGACGAGGGGGCATTGCGCCGCGCCTCCGAGCAGCTGCATAAAGTCATGGGCGATTACGGCGTTGACGGCGAAATGGGCGGCGTGTCGCCCGGCCCTGTCGTTACGCTGTTTGAATTTGAACCTGCGCCGGGCGTGAAGTCCCAGCGCATTATTAATCTCTCCGACGATATTGCCCGCAATATGAGCGCGCAATCTGCGCGGATTGCCGTTGTTCCGGGCCGCAACGCTATGGGCGTCGAGCTGCCGAACCGTAAACGCGAAATGGTCTGGCTGCGCGATATGCTCGCCAGTGATATTTTCTCGAAATCCGAGGCCTCGCTTCCGCTTATTCTGGGCGAAGATATTGGCGGAACGCCATTTGTCGCTGACCTTGCCAAAATGCCGCATTTGCTCGTCGCGGGTACAACAGGTTCCGGTAAGTCCGTTGGCGTCAATGCGATGATTTTGTCGCTTATGTACACGCTGACGCCGGATGAATGTAAATTCATCATGATCGACCCGAAAATGCTCGAGCTCTCGGTCTATGACGGTTGCCCGCATTTGCTCGCCCCTGTTGTGACAGAGCCGAAAAAAGCCGTTGTCGCGCTGAAATGGACCGTTCGGGAAATGGAAGATCGCTACCGCAAAATGGCGAAAATGAACGTTCGCAACATGGCGGGCTTCAACGAGAAAGTCGCCGAATATAAAGCGTCTGGCGAGACTATGACCAAGACGATTATGACGGGTTACAACAAAGAAACCGGCGAACCGGAATATGAGACCGAAGAGCTCGAATTTGAGCCGATGCCTTATATCGTTGTCATTATCGATGAGATGGCAGACCTGATGATGGTCGCCAAAAAGGACATCGAAGGCAGCGTGCAGCGCCTTGCGCAAATGGCGCGGGCCGCAGGTATTCACGTCATTATGGCGACGCAGCGTCCGTCGACAGATGTCATCACAGGCACCATTAAAGCCAATTTCCCAGCGCGGATCTGTTTCCGCGTCGGCTCGAAAATCGACAGCCGCGTTATCCTCGGCGAACAAGGCGGCGAGTCGCTTCTCGGCAATGGCGACATGCTCTTTGC
>CAZKHC010000048.1:0-13012 GCA_964552135.1 uncultured Algimonas sp.
TTTCACCCGCACCACTTTATGGCGTGTGTCCTCTTTTTTTCTTTGTCAATGTTGAGGTCAATTCGAACCGATTCAAATGTGTCTTCGTTGATTGCCTTGAGGTGTGATATTCTTGCCATGAGTAGTGTCGCGTGTGGCTGCATCATAGCTTATTTTTGTGCCTAGAGCTGAATTTGCAACTAACCTCTGCAGTCTAAAGGCGGAGAAAATAGGAATTTCAATCAAAGCGGGTGTTGTTGCTGGTGACTGCTAAAATTTCACTTTGAAAGTTGAAATTTGGATATTTCTTTGTGGCGAATATGTCACAGCTTATGAAAAATTCATGCTCAAAAATGCGCTTTGACACAAATTATATGCTCAAATCAAAAATTGTAGATTTGTCGCATTATAAACGCTTGAAATCTTGATGCGATAAGTTAACGAAAATGTAACGCGTCGAAAAAACACGGCGAAAAACAATAAAAAAATAGAATACTGGTCATCAAAGGGAGCATTTTTAATGCAAAAGGGAATTCTAAAGAAGCTTTTACTGTCCTCATCCTTAATTGGCGGAGCCTTTATGGGTTTGTCTTCAATGGCTTACGCGCAAGCGCCTGTGGACGATACGGAATCAGAAATTGTTGAAATCACACCAGAGGAAATCGTCCAGGACGACGAGGAGGATGATCGCGTTGTTGTAACGGGTTCCCGTCTAAAGCGCAGCACATTTAACAGCATTAAACCGCTTCAAGTTATCGACTTTGACGATTCTCGTGAAGTGGGATTACTGGATACTATCGAAATTTTACAAACGAACGAAGCTGCGGCAGGTACGCAGATTGACTCGTCATTCGGTGGATTTGTTCTGGATAATGGGCCCGGGTCCGAGACAATTAACCTTCGGGGATTAGGTGCGGATCGTACCCTATTGCTGGTAAATGGTCGCCGGCTCGCTCCATTGGGTGTTGAGGGTGCGCCAACTCAACCTTCTATTAACTCCATTCCGTCCATTTTGATTGAGCGGGCTGACCTCCTTTTAGAAGGTGCTTCATCCATTTATGGGTCTGATGCGCTTGCAGGCGTGGTCAACGTGACACTTCGGCGTGATTTTGAAGGTTTTGAGGTTGAAGCCTCAACAGAACTTGCAGAGCAAGGCGGTGAAGATTTTACAGTAGCGGCGAGTTACGGAAAAAATCTAGATAATGCTTTCTTCGGAATCGGAGCTGAGTATGATCGGCGTGATCGAGTCAGGCTTAGCGATCGTGATTTCTTCTCCGATTGTCAAACCAATCTTGAAATTGATGAAAATGGTCAAATTCGTAGAAATAACGTTGAAAACGCTGTTACTCAGGAGCTTTTCAATGGGTTGATGGCTAACCCTATCGATGTAGATAATCCCTGTATTGTTGGCGGCACGACAAGCCGATTTATTGAACTCTCAGGCGGTGTGCCATTTGGAAGTGTTTTTGCAAACCGTGGGGATGTTGGCGCAGATGAGTCCGTGTTAGGTATCCCAGGATTTACAGACCCATTCGTTTTCTTCCCATTTGACGCGGATGGCGATGGCGTTGTTGATAATTCGCTTCGTCAGTTTTCAATTAACGGGAATGACAATACAAACGATTTTATTGCACCTCAAGAACGTGTGAATGTGTTCAGTTTTGGCGAGCTAACGCTTGGTGGTGAAGCTAACATTACGCCATTTTATGAAGTTCTTTACTCAAATACGCAAGTTGAAGTTGACTCTGGTTCGGCCCAGCTATTTCCCCAGGTTAGTTTTGATAATCCTTTTAATCCATGCGGCGTAAATGGTGTGGATTGCGGATCAAGCGCTTCGCAACCAGGCGGGCTATTTACAAGTGCGTCATTTATCAATGACTTTAACACATTCCAGCGCGATATTGATCCGAACAGGGATGGAGATACGCGGGATGCTCGTATTTGTGCGACATTCTTTGCGCAATTTGATGCGGATGGAAACTTGATACCGGGATCAGGGCCATTTGATAATGCTGCCTGTACTCCCGCGTTGTTTGGCTTAGGCGGACCGGCGGGTCCAATCAATGTACAGCCCGTTGTCACAATCGACAATGACCGGACTTTGACAAATGTTGAGTTGGAGCAAATTCGTCTAGTCGGCGGCATCAAGGGGGATATTCCAGGGTTTAATTCTGATCCAGACGGATTTTTGAAATTTGCGGATTGGGAATTTGAGGCTTCAGCACTTTACAGTATTTCGAATGGTAATTCGTCCCGTCCGGGTATCCGAGAGGACCGATTGGCTCTATCTCTCGGTAATTCCGCGGCTCGCGTTACTGATGCTGCCGGAAATGTAATCCAAGAAGTAGGTGACCTTATACCGGGTCTTGCTCCTTGTGAGGTTCAGCCTGGAGTTGCCTTGACAGCGGATGTGACAAGCGGATGTGTTCCGGTGAATTTATTCGCACCAAATGCACTTGAAATTCGCGGTTCTTTATCACCTCAAGAGGAAGCTTTCTTGTTCGACTCGCGTGATTTCAAAACCCGGTATTTCCAAACAATTTTAAATGCGTTTGTTGCTGGTCAGATTGCTGAATTACCTGCTGGTGATGTGCAAGTATCTCTAGGTGTAGAGTGGCGACAGGATGAAATCGATTCTCAACCAGATGATATTGCTGCTAATGGCCTTTTCTTCGGCTTCTTCTCAGATCAGGGCGCTTCGGGTTCACGCAATATCCTTGAGGGTTTTGGAGAAATCGCAATCCCATTAGTTGCGGATCAGCCCTTCTTCAAGGAATTGAATGTCGAAGGGGGGTTCCGAGTATTGGATGATGAGTTCTTCGGTCAAGAAGCGGTTTATAGTGTAAGTGGTGGATGGCGACCAACGGAATCGCTTTTACTGCGTGCGTCTTATGGAACGTCTTTCCGTGCACCAAACCTAGGCGAACTTTTCCAGCGTCCGCAAACAGGGTTCATAAATGTTTTTGACCCCTGTATCGCCCCTGGGAATGCCTTTATCCCTGACTTAAATAATCCTGCAGCGCCTGCAGTTTTTGATGCAACTTTGGATATGCGTGACCCTGATGTCATCGCTCGGTGCCTTGCGGAGGGACTTCCTCAAGATTTAGGCGGCGGTGTTACAACGGCAACACCTAATATTGAAATTTTCTCTCAAGGTAACCTCAACCTCAATCCTGAGACTTCAACGTCATTGAACTTGGGGGCGTCATTTGAACAACCCTTCACGGATGCTTTCGATTTTACATTTGGTGTGAACTATTATGACATTGATGTTGCACAAACGGTCGTTCAACCGGGCGGGCAGTTTACAGTGAACCAATGCTTCACAGTTGAGCAAGAAAACAGAAGCATTTTTTGCGACGAAATTCAACGTGATGGGAATCAAGAGATTGAATTTATTGGCCTAGGATTTCGGAATCTTGAAGAAGAAGAGGTCCGTGGTTTAGACTTTAATGCAAGTCTCGAATTCGATTTCACGGCCTTCGATAAACCTTTCGAATATCAGTGGTCAGGGCGTGCCAATCATATTCTAGAACGGCGGAACCTATTCCTTTCAGATGATGGTGTGCCGGATGAAAATAACTTTGAAGGCGAATTTGGGTTCCCAAGCTGGACAGGCAGTATGGTTAATCGTCTGGTTTATGACGATTTCGCCTTTAACATTTTCACGCGCTTCGTCAGCAGTATTGATCAAGACGAAGACGGTGTTGATGATTTTGCTAACGCATTTGGTCTTGATACGGACGATGATGGATTTGCTGACACTTTCAGCGAAACATGTTTGGGGCCAAACTTTGGTGATGTGAACTGCCGCGACGTAGGTTTTACGGATAATTATTTCGTCCACAATCTGTCCGTTAACTATCGAAATGATGACAATGATTTCAGTGTTACATTAGGCGTCAATAACGTCTTGGATCGTGATCCGCCTGAAGTTGATGGAAGCGAAGTGTTGTCACTGTCAAATGTCCCTCTCGGGAACGGTTTTGCTACCAACGGCCGGACATTTGTCGCGCAAATTCGTAAAGGCTTTTAGATTGAATTCTAATAGTCACTAAGAATTGATTGCGAGCTCCAAATTACCATTTGGAGCTCGCTCTCGTTTTAGGGTAAGGTTTTACAGCTGTAACCAAGAGGTGAATTTATGTCGAAGGTATTACTCGCATCGATAAGTGCGATGGTTTTTTTAGGTGGTTTTGCTGGGCAAGCCATAGCGGAATCGGGTGTTGGCGGCGTTGTCGTTAAAGACACCGTTCCATATGAACATTGGGCGCTACCATCTACGATGCGTTCTGCCGAGGTCTCTCCTGACGGAAAATATGTGGCCTTTATTCGCAATCAATCCAAAAAAGGCGAACCGCTAATTGAGGTCTATGAAACGGCGGATATGAAGAAAAAACCCTATCGTGTTGGGGCCAAATCTCTCGAAATTACCGGATTCTCATGGATTTCCGGGACGGATATGACTGTAAGCTTCCAGAAACAAGTCAGTAAAAAAATCAGAGGGTTTAACCAGGGCGCTTTCAAAGGGAAGCTCGCGCGGTTCAGCATGAAGAGTAAGAAGTTTGAAGAATTATCTGATGATAATTTTTCAATCACTATGACCAATGCTTTAGTTGATGATCCAGACCATGTTTTGATGCGTTTTTTCAAGTTTGACGAGCGTGAGTCCTTCAGAGCCGCTAATTATTACAAGTATAATTTGGATACAGGGGCAAAGGAACTTGTTCTGAAAGGCAATCGAGAACATTTCGGTTATGTCTTCGACAAGGACGGAAACCCGCGCCTTACAAGCTCCCAGACAGCAGGCGGAAAAGAGCGTATCTTTTATTATCGTCCTGTTGGCGGGACCGGATGGACCGAATATGCGCGCACAAGCCGCGAAACCTTCCAGCGTTTCCGTCCGGTTGGAACTGTCGAAGGCAGTGACGATCTTATCTATGTTTTAGCCCATAATAATAATGATAAAGTTGGTTTGTGGAAATATAGTTTGAGCCAGAAATCTTTCACGGATTTAGTCTATCGCCGTAAAGATGTTGATATCACAAATGTAGGATATCATTCTAACTCGTGGGAATTCCCGGGCGAAATCACAAATATTATTTATCCTGGGGCTAAATTTAATCGAAAGTACATGGACTCAGATGAGCAGTCGATTCTGCAGCAATTTGAAGCTGCGATTCCAAATGCCCATCAAGTGTCTATCTCGTCCCGGTCAAAAGACGGTAGCGTTATCGTCATTAGGAATTCTGGCCCGAAGGACCCAGGAAGTTTCTATCTTTATAATGATGGGGCTTTTTCGAAATTAGGCTCAGCAAACACGCTCCTCAAACCAGAGGATTTGTCGGAGGTTGAATATATTTCTTGGTCTGCGCGGGACGGAAAGAAAATAAACGGCTATATAACAAAGCCAAAGGGTGCGGGACCTCATCCACTCGTCGTCATGCCTCATGGTGGTCCTTTTGTAGGCGAAGTGTCTGTCTATGATGAGTGGGCGCAACTCTTTGCCAATAATGGGTATATGGTGCTTCAGCCTCAATATCGCGGATCAACAAATTACGGGTTAGATTTTTATAAATCAGCCTTTATTAATGGCGGCGAAGGCGGAGGTGCCATGCAGGATGATAAGGACGACGGGGCTAAATATCTGGCTTCTCAAGGCCTGGTAGATCCGAAGAGAATGGCGATGTTTGGCTGGTCATATGGGGGTTATGCGGCCCTGGTCGCGGCGTCACGTCCCAATAATATCTATCAATGTGTGATTGCGGGCGCGGCCGTGGCGGACAATGTACAGCAGGTCAATTATTACCGTAACCGTATTCGGGGAAGCGCCCGGACAGAGCAGCTTAAATTTTGGGATGAGAGTATTAATCCCATTGATGAAGTTGAGAAAGTGAACGTACCGATGTTGCTTATTCATGGCTCTATCGATCAACGAGTCCCTGTAAAGCATTCAAAGAAATATATTGATGAGTTAGATAAATACGGAAAAGACTATCAATATATTGAATTGAAAAATGCGGATCATTTCAGCAACACCATTCGCTATGACCACAAAATGCAATTTTATCCAAAAATGATAGAGTTCCTACAGAATGATTGCGGTCCTGACGGACTGTAATTCTAAGGTAATAAGAATGAAGAGCTGAGACAATCAGCTCTTTTTTATTGGATGAGTCTTGTTTGGGTTATCCAATTTCATGTCTCATAAGAGCTGTAAGGCTCCTGTTTGATTTTGGCTACACGCTTTTTAATTGATGAGAGCTTGAATATATGTGGAATTCTCGGGTCGCGATTGGTTTTTCAATTTTCTTGACGGCGGTTTCTTTCGAAGCCGGAGCCGCGGATTCTCCGCAGGCTGGAGGCTTCGACGCTGTCGAGACGACGGCAACAGTGCCATCTCGATCTACCCTCTTAGCTTCTGGCGGATTTTCTCATTTTACCCCCAAGCCCTCCAGTAACGGGAATAAGCTTGATTACACGGTATTTGATGAAGTTCTTGAAGACATTATTGTAGATCTTGGCCCTTCAACGCGAATTTGGCAGAGAAAACCTACGGCTGAAGTCGGCACGAGAATTGTCACTGGACATAAATCACCGTTCCGGCTGGAAGGTCGCCGCGTTACATTCTCCGTCTTGAACGATGAATATAGTGAAGGGTTGACGGCCTATCGGCTAGATTTGGAGAAAATTGCGACAGATTATGATATCACGACCTTTCCGCGAAACGAGCAATTGGCATTTTGGTTTAACCTTCATAACCTGACGGTCATTGAACAAATTTCTATTGATTATCCTACAAAAAGACCGCGAAATATAAAAATCGATTTGAACGGTGTGTCTTCAAATCTTCACGATGCGAAAATCCTAAATATCAAGGGAACACCGCTGTCTCTCCGGGATATACGCGAAAATATTGTCTATAAAAATTGGCGTAACCCTAACGTTATTTATGGTTTTTTTCACGGCGATATCGGAAGTCCAGCCATTCAAAACTATGCTTATACGGCTTCGAGATTAGACGACATGCTGGGAATTAATGCGGTGGAATTTGTCAATTCCTTGCGCGGGTTTCGAGTCAGTAGTTCAACTGGAAAAGTGTCGGAAATATATGAAACAGAAGGTCGTTTCTATTTCCCGAATTTACAATCTGATTTGCGGGCTCATCTTTCGTCTCATATAAACCCAAATGTTAAAGCCGAACTGGCGCGTGCTCAAAATTTTTCTATCGCATCCTATGAAGACATCATCGCAGATTTGGCAGGCGGGGGAACACGCCGCACTCGGAATTTGGCGGTTCAATCCTCTAATCCATTTGATGATGCAAATAAAAATCTTTCGCCCGAAATTTTGCGAATTTTACGAGAATCGGACCGAAAATTTCAGATTTTGCGACAGCGCGGCATCGTCGGAAATCGGACGGGAACGGTCAAGGTTATTGATGAAGATGAAGAAGGAAGCTTGGTGGAATAGGCACATTTGATTTAGCGGCGCCCAACTTTAGTTTATCTTTTTTGTAGATTTCTCTGATTGTTGGAATGCGAGTCTTAACGGCCAACCTTCTTACCCCGAACCGCTTCTAGGAATATTGTTCCAAGAATATACCATCCAGCTAGGATGACGCCGCGAATTGTTCCGCTGATTTTCGATGTTCCAATACGTTGCCGGTAATGGACAGGAATTTCTGTACACTTTAAGCCATGTTTCAACGCGCGTACTTGCATTTCAACTGTCCATCCAAATGTTGGGGCTTGCATATCCAAGCGATCATAGGAGTCTTTGCGTATTGCCCGAAATGGCCCCAAGTCGGTAAATTTAAACCCCCAGAATAACTGCATTAGCTTACAGGCCAGCGTATTCCCAAAGCGCTGTTGCACCGTCAGGGAGCCTTTGTCGCAGTCTCCCAATATGCGCGATCCAATAACCATGTCGGCTTCCCCTGATAGGATAGGTGACAGGAGAGCGGGTAAATCACGAGGGTCATCCGAGGCATCGCCATCCATGAAAACTAAGATATCATGTTCTCCGGCGGCCTCAATCGCGGCCAGGCAGGCCCGGCCATACCCAGGCTCGGGTACGGACACGACAAGCGCTCCAGCCTCTTTCGCCTTCTGCGCTGTGGTATCGGTTGACCCATTATCCGCCACGACAACGGCATCCACCTGATCGACAACGGATTTAACAACCTCGCCAATGGCTTCTTCTTCATTTCTGGCCGGAATGACGAGTTTTATAATAGGGCTAGGCATGTAATCTTGCTTTCAAGCCATCCCAAGCCAAAACGAGCAGCGGAATGCCAAATTCTAACCGGATTAAAATTTTCTCGTAAATATGATATTGGCCGGCCTCTCCTAATTGGAACCGCGAGAAATAAGTGGCGGCTCCAATCGACAATAATGCCAATCCCCGCGCGGACCAATGTTCAATGGCAAAAGGTAAGAACATTAAGAACCAAATAAAATACCAAGGATATCCTGTTGGCGATAGCAGGACAAATGCAGCGGAAAGGATAAGTAGGTGCGCAGGCATTTTGCTTTTATCTTGAGGCTTTAAGAAGCCGAGCCAGAGGCTCATCCCTGTTAGGACAATTGCGATGGCGTAACGGGCCAAGCGGTTCGCATTCTCCGAAACTAACCCAATAAGATCGCGAATGCCTGGGAAGAGGAAACTACTATTTGTCCAATTCGCACTATAGGCTGCTAAGCCTGATTGCGAATTTAAGGAAAAAATCATGGGTGCGAGGCTTGCGAATGTGACTGCCCCAACAAGAATAGCAATCCCAATATAAATCGCCCGACGATGTCGCCATCCTCTGAACAAAACAGGGGCTAGAAGGAGAGGCCATATTTTTACGGATGCCGCTACGCTTAGTAAAATTGCGGCACGGAAAGGATATTTTCTGACACATAAAAGGGCGCCCAGCAGGGGGGCGACAAGCAGCACATCCATATGTACCCCATTATATGTTGTGAAAATTATAATCGGGTTTAGCCAATAAGCCGTGCTCCAGATGAGCGGTAAACCTCGCGCTCTCAATCCTAATAAAAGAGCGACTCCTCCTACGATTTCCAGGACCAGAAAGACAAGCTTTAGTCCCCAAACTTTATAAGGGGCGATCCAATATGCTACCGCGAAGACGCCTTGCGCAGCCGGGGGATAAATTGTTG
Source organism: uncultured Algimonas sp. (assembly GCA_964552135.1). GTDB lineage: Bacteria > Pseudomonadota > Alphaproteobacteria > Caulobacterales > Maricaulaceae > Litorimonas. The sequence continues at coordinate 9,147 of CAZKHC010000048.1, forward strand.
TGAGCTTAGGGCTGTTGATTCCGGCGGTAATATAATTTGCTTCGTTGGACTTTATAGCGAGACGCGCTAAATCTGGTTTTGATCTTGCCCCGGGTTCACCCGCCTTAAAAATTTCGTCGGGGCTGTATTGATAGGGGTTTTCTCCAGCCGCCGTGACGGCTCCATCCCACAAGTATCGCTTATAGTCATTTTCATAAACGGGGGTCGATCCGAAGAACATCAATCGCAACCCGAGACCGAGCAAGAGGCAGGCGGAGAGGAATACACCAGAGGAAAGTTTGACGCGCTGCAGTAGGAGCACAATGCCAACCCACGCCATACCGGACAGCCCGAGGGAAATGCTGAAGGCAATAGCAGGATGATTAGCGGTTTTTGTACCAGGCCCAAATTCAGGGGTTAGTAATAAACCATAAAAAAGTGCTCCCGCCAGTAGAGAGGCGAGAGCAATTGGAATAATTATGGGGCGTAATGACGTCATGCGTCCCATTTCATACGGGGTAAGCCGCGCTTATTTCAACATGCATGTGCCGTTGGGCTGGGGAACAGTTCCAGACGGGCAATTATCGGGCAATTGCGTGACAGTTTTTTCTACTATGACGTCTTCATTCTTGAAGGTGGTTGCATTTGTTGCAGATGAATGGCCCTGTACCGGTTGAGCCCCTGTTGCGGATGAATGACCCTGACTTGGTAGAGCGCCTGTCGCAGATGACGGACCTGCAGCGAGGGCTTTAGCTTCCATAGCCGCTTTCTCTTCGGCTAAAATTTTAGCCTCTTGTTCCGCTTTCAATTCTGCGGCTTTTATGCGTTTCTTTTCTGCCTTTCGCGCGGCACGTTCTGCGCGGCGCTGAGCGCGAGCGGCTGAGCTGGAGGATGAATTTCCGTAGCTTGCGCCTGATCCGCCGCCATAAGAAGATTGGGCATAGGACGGTGTTGCAGCAAAAGCCAATCCGGCGGTCGCGAGGGCGATAAGTGTAATACGTTTCATGATAAGTCTCCGAACAGTGTAGCGTTGAGCATATATTTCACAGCTTCGGACGGAAGAGGATTCACAGTTCGGGGAATACATGACACATTTCTGTGAGCTTCAAGTGAAATTACAGGCATGCAGCATAAAGTTCAAACATGTTCAAAACTTGACGTCCCAAAGCTAATTCAAATGCGGCCTTGTTTCCCGTTGCTGTCCTAATTTTGGTGTCTTCTGACACTCTGAGATTTGATCTAAAAATGCCAGCTGCGCTCACCGGAAGAAAGTCTTCATAGGTTAGCGGGGCGCCTGTTTTATCAAAATAGGCCAATGCCTGATCTTTTAGGGCTTGCTGACTATCTGGGAATTCAGTGAAATTTTTTGCGGCTAGGCAGCGGTCATAAAGTGTGCGTCCTTTTGGGGTGAGGGCGGCGCCGCGTTGTTCAATCTCTCCAAACCGCGCCGTATGATGCGCCGTTTCCCATCCGTTGTCCGTTTTAAACTCCACGGCTTCGGTTAGCGCTTTGAAGGCGGTCTGCCTCAATAGGATTGGGGCTTTGCGGCGCGGCGGGCCTTCAATTGTGTCTTTAATCTCCATGCCGGCTTCGGCCATCATATCATGGGCGGCGTCAATATCTGCGACGCGGGGCGTAAGGTGGTTCATATGCGGCCCTTGGAACGAAACAATATCTGCAATGAGTGGATGTTCCTCTAGAAGTACATTATAGGTCTCTAGGTCCACATGCGCCCGTTTCTGCCACGCGAAAATGCCAGTGGCTTCGCGCACAAATTCGGCTCCGTCGGTAGCGTTCAACCCACCTTGCGCTTCGGCCTTTTCTAAAAGCTCATGGCCCTTATGGGAGAATATGGACCGCGTAGATAAGGCTGCCTTGGCCATCTCGCGTAAATCATCCGGTAGCATATCCATGCGCAGCAGGCTCGTGAACATGCGAAAAGGGCTAATGTTAAATCCCTCGGCGCTAATCGGACGAAAGGCGGTGGAATGAACGGGCAAGCCGGCGACGGATAAATCGTAATAACCAACAGGATGTAGTCCTAGGACGGCAAAGACGCGGCCGATTAGATTTAACTCGGCAGGGGTTCCCAAACGAATCGCGCCGTGCCGCTCGCCATCGCTACGAAGTCCTTCATGTTTGGCGTTAATTTGCCCCACAATCTCAATCAGCTGTCCATAGGCGGGCACTTCTTTGCGGTACATGTCTGAAAGGCCCCGCGAAAAATCTGCGCGCAATTGGTTGGGATGTCGAAAACTTTGTTTTGTCATACCTCCTTCTGTGCGCTTGAGTTCGCATTGGAAACCCCGCAAATAAGAATTGAGTTCACATTTTGATGACTCGTTGGAATCTTGAGAGGCGTGCGCGATGCATTCGATAGCTGTTCTGGGATTGGGCAAAATAGGGCGTTTGGCGGCGCAGCTTTTAGTCGATAGCGAATTTGAGGTCATCGGCGTGGATAGCGCAGCCAACCCAAAGGATTTTCCGCATGAGGTAATGGCGATAGACGTCACCGATGCCTCAGCACTAGGTGACATTTTTGATCGCGTGGATGCAGTGCTGTCCTGCCTGCCTTATCATCTTAATATTGGCGTCTCTAATGCCGCTCATGCCAAAGGCATACACTATTTTGATCTGACCGAAGATGTTCCGACGACGAACCATATTCGCGAATTGGCTGAAACATCAAAAGGTCTTATGGCGCCGCAATGCGGATTGGCACCTGGCTTCGTTGGTATTGTGGGTGCGGATTTAATCGCGAAATTTGATGAATGCCGATCCTGCCGAATGCGCGTTGGGGCGCTACCGCAAAATCCAACGGGGTTGATGGGTTATGCTTTTAATTGGTCTCCAGAAGGTGTTGTGAATGAATATCTCAATGATTGCGAAGTCATTGAGAACGGCGAACGCAAGATGGTCAGCGCGATGGAATGGCGCGAGAAGATTTTCATTGAAGGCTTAGAGCTGGAGGCCTTTACGACATCTGGCGGCCTCGGGACGATGTGCGAAACCTATCTCGGGACGGTGGCGAACTTGGATTATAAGACCATGCGTTACCCAGGGCATTTTGATCTTATGAATTTCTTCTTTCATGAACTCCTTATGCGCGAAGACCGCCAAAGGGCGGGCGAGATTCTTATCCACGCTAAACCGCCTGTTGATCAGGATATTGTCTATGTCCATGTCGCTGCGGAAGGGATGATTGGCGGGAAACTCTCTCGCAAAGAATTTGTGAACGGGTATAAGCCGCTGATGATTTCTGGGGAGTCTCGAACGGCTATTGCTTGGACAACAGCGGGGTCTGTGGTCTCGGTGATTGAACTTGTGAGGGAAGGTAAGTTGGCATCTAAAGGTTTCCTCAAACAGGAAGACATTCCATTAGAGGCGTTATTATCGACGCGGACAGGGAGTTTCTACACGCGTTAGCCTGCTTCATTCCCCAGTAGCTTTTAGGCTGCATCCATACCAATGTCGAAATTTGGCGCGCTATGCGTTAGGGCTCCAATTGAGATTACGTCAACGCCTGTTTCGGCCAACTTTTTGACGGTCTGTAAATTGACCCCGCCGCTGGCCTCCAGGGTAGGCATTCGCCCGTCGAATTTACGCGCGATGGCAACAGCTTCGATTAGTTTCTCTGGTCCCATATTATCGAGCAAAACAACATCAGGTCCCCAAACAAGAACTTTTTGGAGTTGCTCGAGTGTATCAACTTCGACGCTGACCTTGGTCATATGATCGGCATTTTTCTTTATAGCGCCAAGGGCTGCATCAACGCCTCCCGCTAAAGCAATATGGTTGTCTTTAATCATAATTGCGGCCGAGAGGCTTTCGCGGTGCGTGAAGCCGCCGCCCGCGAGGACGGCTTGTTTTTCGAGTGCCCGAAGCCC
>CAZKHC010000049.1:0-4063 GCA_964552135.1 uncultured Algimonas sp.
TTGGTATTCCATCGTGAATATCGCCACGCGGGCAGTCCTAAATGCCCAAGTTTATGAGATTTCGGCAGTCACGAGATGGACTGTAAGCCTATCCTTATGTCTGGGGCTCTAATTCACAGGCAAATCCGCGAGGACATCTAAGAGATGCTGCATATCCGCGGGCACCGGCGCGTCGAAGCTGTGATGTTCCTTGGTAATAGGATGGATGAACCCCAGATGCCGCGCGTGCAGGGCTTGGCGTTTGAACGCGGCAACCGCGATACGGACGGCTTCTTCGGCGGGGTGATTTGACGACGCATAGGCGCGCTGTTTCCCGTAAAGCGGATCGCCGAGTAGCGGACACCCAATATGTGAGAGATGCACGCGGATTTGGTGCGTGCGGCCTGTCTCGAGTTGGCAATCAATTTGGCTAATCTTGGGTGTGCCAATGCTGGCATGCTGCGCGCGGCCATAGCCTTTGACGAAACGGTAATGGGTCACAGCGTGTCGTCCCACATCGGAAGACTCCATGTCATTCAGCGTTCCGCGTACAACGGCTTGCTTCTTACGGTCATGTGATGAGCGGGCGAGGCGGGAGGCGACACGGCCCGAACGGGGCTTTGGCGCTCCGCGCACGAGACAGGTGTAAATGCGGTCAATGGAATGTTTCGCAAATTGCTTGGACAGGCCCTGATGGGCTTTGTCGGTTTTGGCCGCGACCATCACGCCAGAGGTATCCTTATCAAGGCGGTGCACAATCCCGGGCCGCATCACGCCGCCAATGCCAGAGAGCGTATCGGCGCAATGAAAGAGGAGGGCGTTGACAAGCGTCGCGCTACGCGAACCAGGGGCAGGGTGAACCGTCATGCCGGAGGATTTGTTGAGCACGATAAGATGCTCATCCTCGAACAATATTTCGAGCGGGATGTCTTCGGGCTGCGGGGTGTCATCGACGGGCGGCGGGACGCGGACGGCATATTCGATGTCGGGTCGGACTTTGGTAGTGACTTTGCTGATAATCGTGCCATCTGCCCGCACATTGCCTGTCTCGACGAGGCTGCGGATACGCGAGCGGGAGAGTTCCGTCCAGCTGGATAGCCACTTATCAAGACGCTCCCCGCTATCTGCGTCTTCGGCAGTGCGCGTTTCCCAGCTTCCGTTCTGTTCAATCATGCGGCGGCAATAGACGGCAGTTAGGGTCTGGGCAAGTCGTGGAAGTTACGCGTCGAGCGCGGTAACAGCCAGCAAATATGCGCGGCCATCGGGAGAGCCTAGCGCCGTGCGCAGAGCCGGGGCTGTTGGCGGTGTGTTACCGAGAATATTAGAAAAATCATCGCAATAGCGTTTGAGGTTGCCGGCCAGTTGCGGATTTCCAGACATTTTGTCCCGGAGATGGCTAATCGCCTCTGGGAGTTTTTCGCCGACGAGTCTCACCAAACCTGCTTCTCCTGAATGTATGCGGGCTTGGGTGGCATCAATCACTGTCCCTTCATCAACTATGGCCGACGGGGAGAGTTGTAACATTGTCAAAATGGAGACGCCGTCAATTTTATCTGGTGTGCCGAGCGTTGAAGCGCCCGCAATCGCGGCGCCCGTTGCAGCGCCAACGGCCCCTGCAGCTACGCCTGGGTTCATTTCAGGGCGATCTAGCGTGCCTAACATATCGCGCCAACGCCAACCGGATTTATCTTGGCTGTCTGACTTTCGTCCAAATCCCTTGGCTTTTGGTGACGGCGAGACTTCTCCAGGGCGGCGAATGACGTCAGGCTCATATCCAATAATCTCCGCGTCAGCCAATTTAGCCTCGGACTCGATTTCCATATCCATCCCGAGGTTTAAAGGCGCTTCGACTTTGGAAGCTGGACGAAGTTTTGAGGACACACGAGGCTCAGGCGTCAAACGCTGAGGTTCCACGGGCGGAAAATCCGAATCCAGCGGTTCCAATTTCAACCGAGCCTGTTGAGATTGATAGTTTGGGGCTTCAACGGGGGCGGCTTTCAAACCGTCCAACTTAGTTTGCAATGCCTGTAATTCCGTTTCCATGGCTGCGAAGTCGCGCCGCATGGAGCCCAAATTGGATTCGACCATTCGCGCGGTTTTCCCTTGTGCGGCCAAAGTTTCATTTTCGGATTGCTTCAACCCGGCCGATAAATCTTGGTAATAGGATTGCACGAATGACTCGCGGGTCTTTGCGGCCTCGTTTAACTGCGCAATCATTTCAATACCTTGGTCAATCGTATTTTGAAGGTCTATGATTTTGGTCTGTGTGTTTGAGTTGAGTTCTTGTAGGGCCAAGGATTTGTCCGTCAAACTCTGATCGGTATCGGTAAGGGTTCGAGCCGATGTTTGTAAATCTGTACTCAGCGCCTTGGTCGTTTCCTCAAGCTTTACACTTATGTCACCGATTTCGGTAATTCGTTCGCTAATCCGATTTGATCCTTCGGCAACGGTCTGGTCCATTTTACCGGAAGCAAGCTGTAGGGACTCACTCGCTTTCAGAAGTTTTTCTTCCGCAGACGTGCAAATACCATCCAACGTCTCGCTCGTTTCAGAAATTTGAGAAGAGAGGGTATCCATACGTGTGTCGAAAGTCCCTGATATGCTCTCTAAGGCCTGTCTTTGAAGCGTAAGATTTCGACCGACGTCGTCTGATCGGCTCGTGAGTTGAAGGCCTGCTGCATCGAGGGACTGCGTTTCTCGAGACACCGACAATTGCACGTCCTTTAGCGTTTCAACCGTGTCCGCAAGGGTCGAATTGACCTTTGATATTTCCGACTGAATACCTGCCGAAAGAGTTTTTGTTCGAGACAAGGCTTCGCCTTCTGGAGACACCAGAATATCTGCCGCCCTCGAAATTCGCGCGTTCTGAAGATTGGCAAGGCTTAAATGCCGGAGGGCCCGCCAGAATAAAAACAAAAGCATCAGGGGTAGAGCCAGTAAAACAACAAGGCCAGCTAAAGAGAGGAGTTCAACAGATTGATTGAGCAACGGCAGTCCGAAATAAAGTCCAGCCCCGGCAAGATAAAGCAGACCTAGGCCCAGTATGAGCCAGCCGGCGGTGGTCGAACCCGTCGCGACACTTTCAGCTGTCACCCCGGGAGGCGCGGTAAGCGGTTGAACGGCTTCGCGCGTCACGAATTCGGGGACTTTTTCCTTTTTTGCATCCTTCCGAGGTTCATCCTTGTCCACCAGCATAGGACGAATAATGTCTGACGACGACGGTTCTGACGCTCGAATAGGTCCCTCCGGCTCAATCGAAAAAATCTTTTTGGTAATGTCAGACACGCGATTCCCCTTGAATCCGATAAGATTGCCAGCGCTTAACCGGATATTTGCCTCTTTGTCTTATCAGAGCCTAAGACTCGGGGAAAGCGGCGAAGACCACAATAAATCCCGATCAGGTGATTGGGTATTATTATGGCGATTCAGGATAATCGCGCACGGGTTGCTGCGCGAATTTTTGAAACAGATATGCGCGAATGGTTGTCAGGCGGCGAAGCGCGTGACGACGGACGATTGGCGCTATTTGACCAATTTGGCGAGCCAATTGACAAGAAGGTCGTGAGTGCGGCCATCGCGTCTGGCTTTGCAGAGCCCTGGTTTGCTAGTCCTATGCGTCCACAATGGACGGTCTGTCGTCTGACGTCGAAAGGACAGGATTTTTTGGTCCGCCGCGCCAAAACCAAATAATCGCAACTAGTATTGCAAGCACGATGACTGTTGAAACTGCATCTTTTACCGGATCACTTCCTGTCAGAAATATTGACGGAGTCGGCAAGACCGAATTTTCGTAATTCAATATAACAGCGGCAAAACAATTATTGCCGGCGTGAATGCCAATGGCCGTCTCAAGGCCATCATCAATCCAAACGATGAGGCACATGGCAAACCCAAAAAAGAAATAGCTGCTCATAACGATGGGAAGCGTTCCTGACGCGGAACCTTCTAGGGCTTCGGGATTGGATAAATGCAAGGCCATGAATGCGAAAGATGTAATAGCAAAGGCAATCCATTTTGAACGTAGTAAATGGGTTAGCCCTTGATTGAAATATCCACGAAAGACGATTTCCTCCGTTGCGGATTG
>CAZKHC010000049.1:4163-6693 GCA_964552135.1 uncultured Algimonas sp.
GTTTGTTCAAAATAATTCATGAGAAAGCGCTAACATATGCGCGCGGGATGTCTAGTATCGCAAGTATGACTGATTCACCTGAAATCGATTTCGAGCATTTGAACAGATATGTTGGCGGCGATCCTGACTTGACGCGGGAAGTGTTTGGGTTGTTTCGTAATCAAGTCGAAATGTGGGGGCGAGGCTTAACTGCGGATGCCGATGATGAGGTCTGGTCGAGCGTCACCCATTCCTTGAAGGGGTCCGCCCGAGCGGTGGGTGCTATGGATCTTGCCGATACTTGCGAAAAAGCGGAAAGCCTGATTGGCGATGATTGCAGTTCCGGCGCTCGTATCGTCGCGGTGGATCGCATTGAGGCGAGAATTTCGACAGTTCTTAGCGAAATTGTGCGCTGGGAATATCAAGATGATATGCGCAAATTACGGTCAGAATAGTTTTCATAAATTTGGGTAAAAAAAACTGCTCCCGAAGAAGCAGCCAGTTGGTTGAAAAACAGCGTGCGTGAAACGCCTTTATTTAGGCGATCATCAAATTCTTTTACGTAATTGTTTACGCTAAATTTTCTGACCGAGCTAAAGCAATGTCCCAATTCAACCTATTCATACAATTTTAGAGTTTCATCCATGTAAGGAACTGTGGTCAACAAAATCGTAGTTATTGCGGTTAATATCTCTTAAATTTTTTGCTTTGCCGGAATTCAAATCTGGATGACGTCGCAATATTTAGGCTTGCGCCTATTCGCGAAGTACATTGTCTATCCTAAACTTCAGGGCCTCCAGCACTTCTTCGAACCAATCATGTTTCTTAATCCAACCTGTATTTCGCCAACTTGGGTGAGGGAGAGGAATAATATTGGGCTCATAATTACGCCACGCCTTCACCGTTTCAGTTAGATTACGTTCTGCACGGTCGCCCAAATGCCATTTGACGGCATACATCCCTACAATGAGCGTCAATTCTACATTTGGCAGCGCCTCCTCTAACTTGTTTTGCCAGAGAGGAGCACATTCATTGCGGGGAGGCAGGTCGCCGCCCTTGTCATCTTGTCCGGGAAAGCAGAAACCCATCGGCGTCACGGCAATTAAGTCGGAATTATAAAATTCTTCGGACGAAACGCCCATCCAATCTCGTAATCTATCGCCTGACGCATCTGTAAAGGGGCGACCGCTGGCATGGACCTTTGTCCCTGGCGCCTGCCCAATGATACGAATTTTTGAGTGTCGAGACGCTTGAATAACTGGATTGGGTGTAACCGGTAGCGGCGGCGTTGACATAGTACAATGCTTGCAAGCGCGAATGTTTTCCAAGAGTGCATGAGTTGCGCATTCTCCTTTTAACATCATACCATTCCTCGAATAAATTCTGCGTATACGCCCTTTATTAAGGCGTGACGTTGCGCCTACAAACACGCATAAATGGCCAAACGTCCGGAGTTCTTTATGTCCAGCGCATTCTATACTGAGTTATCAAACACGCTAGATAAAATTCGGGACGACGGATTATATAAATCTGAACGCCTGATTAAGGGCGAACAGGACGCTGCGATAAACGTGGGCGGGCGCGAGGTCTTAAACTTTTGCGCTAATAATTACCTTGGACTTGCCGATAGTCCTGATCTTGTTGCAGCTGCGAAGTCCGCTTTGGACGAACATGGATTTGGCATGGCTTCTGTGCGGTTCATATGCGGAACGCAAGGACAACACAGGGAACTTGAACAATCCCTTGCGCAGTGGTTGGGCTATGATGACAGTATTCTTTACGCGGCTTGTTTTGATGCGAATGGAGGTGTGTTTGAACCTCTGCTGGGCCCAGAGGATGCAATTATTTCGGATGCTCTCAACCATGCCTCCATCATTGACGGCATTCGACTCTGCAAAGCGAAACGCTATCGATATGCCAATAGTGATATGACGGAATTGGAAGCTAAATTGAAAGAAGCTCGTGCAAATGGGGCGCGGCGAATTATGATTGCCACGGATGGTGTGTTCTCTATGGACGGGACAATCGCCAATCTCAAAGGCATTTGCGAGTTGAAAGAAAAATATGACGCCATTCTGATGGTGGATGATTGCCATGCAACTGGGTTTCTGGGCGCTGGCGGTAAAGGGTCGGCGGAATATTGCGGCGTTGAAGGACGAGTCGATATTTTGACTGGTACTCTTGGGAAAGCGCTCGGCGGCGCCATGGGGGGCTTTACATGCGCGCGCCAAGAAGTCGTCGACATGTTGCGCCAGCGCTCTCGGCCTTATTTATTTTCCAATAGCTTAGCGCCGCCGCTTGTTGGAGCAAGCTTAAAGGCGATTGAGATTGCGAAGACTGGCGATAATTTACGGAGCCGCATTACTGCGAATGCGAAACAATTTCGGACAGGTATGGAGGCAGCCGGTTTTACACTTCAGCCGGGAGAGCATCCGATTATTCCCGTTATGTTGGGCGACGCCAGACTTGCACAGGATATGGCGGATAAATTATTGGATGAAGGCATATATGTGATTGGGTTTTTCTTTCCTGTCGTGGCGAAAGGCCAAGC
>CAZKHC010000049.1:6793-12798 GCA_964552135.1 uncultured Algimonas sp.
TGGGATGAATGGTCGCAAAAAAATGTTCCCGTTCCCCTTGTGGTTGGGCATGAATATGGTGGGACTGTTGCGGCGATTGGATCGACTGTAAAACGCGTGAAAGTTGGCGACCGCGTGACGGGGGAAGGTCATGTCGTTGGCCGCCGTTCGCGAAATGCGCGGGCAGGGCGCTTTCATTTGGATCCAGACACTAAAGGTATTGGCGTTAATTTGCCGGGTGCCTTCGCTGAATATCTGGCTCTGCCCGAGTTCAATGTCATCCCGCTTCCTGAAAGCGTTCCCTTAGATATAGCTGCCATTCTAGACCCCTTAGGTAACGCCGTTCATACGGCTTTGGCCTTTGATTTAGTTGGCGAAGATGTCTTGATTACAGGAGCCGGGCCAATCGGAATCATGGCCGCCGCTATTGCAGAAAGAGCAGGGGCTCGGCGGGTCGTTTTAACCGATATTGAGGATTGGCGTTTAACTTTTGCAAAGTCGCTGACATCCCGGACGCGCATGGTCAATACTATGTCGGAAAGCCTTAAAGAGGTGATGACGGAGATAGGGATGCAAGAAGGTTTCGATGTCGGGCTTGAGATGAGCGGTGCCAAGCCGGCCTTTGAACAAATGCTTGAAACAATGCTGATGGGAGGAAATATTGCCATGCTCGGCATTCCCGCCACGCCCTATCCCGTTGATCTTGGAAAAATTGTCGGAAAAGCCCTCACCATTAAGGGAATATATGGACGGCAGATGTATGAGACTTGGTATAAGATGCTCGCATTGCTTGATAGCGGACTTGATATGTCTGCTATGATTACTCATCGTTTCCCGGCGCGTGAATGGCAGACAGCTTTTAATCTGATGGAAACGCGTAAAGCAGGTAAAGTCATCCTGGATTGGACGGAAATATGAGTGACGAGCATGTACCACTGGAGGGATATGACTTCGTTACGGACGAAGAGATGCGAGAGAAATCGACAGCTATGCTCGATATGCTTTTAACGCGCCGTACAATACGTGATTTTGCAGATACTCCGGTTCCCCGTGAGGTCATCGAAACTGCGATAAGAGCCGCTGGAACGGCGCCCAATGGAGCCAACCAACAACCTTGGCATTTCGCTGCGATTTCAAATCCCGATATGAAACGGAAAATTCGCTTAGCCGCGGAAGAAGAAGAGCGCGCCTTTTATGGGGGTAGGGCTTCTGATGAATGGCTTGAAGCGCTAACGCCCCTAGGAACAGATGCTCAGAAACCTTTTCTCGAAACGGCCCCGTGGTTGATCGCTTGTTTTGCCCAAAAAAAGGGCCCCGATGGCGAGAAGCATTACTACGTCACGGAGAGTGTCGGTATTGCCATGGGCATGCTCATATCGACGCTCCACGCAGCGGGGCTGGCGACGTTGACACATACGCCTGCTCCGATGAATTTTCTTAGAGAAATATGCGGCCGTCCAGCAACGGAAAAGCCGATGATTTTGCTGGTTGTTGGGCATCCGGCCAAAGGAGCAACCGTGCCAACACATGCACTTCAGAAAAAATCATTAGAGCAAATTTCTAAAATCTGGGAATAGTCTGACGCCCGCAAATTCATAGCTTGCACGGCTCTGCTGTCAGGCGCATAGCGCGCTCAAAGGAGATCACCGCGCGCGTGAAGACATCAACCAACATATCCGAACCCAATATACCGATTCCACGATGGGAATTTGTTGCGATGATGGCTACGATTTTTGGTGTTCAAGCTATGGGCATTGATGTGATGCTTCCCGCTCTCGAGATTATTGGCGATCACTATGCGATAGAGAAAGCCAATCATCAGCAGTGGATTATTTTTGCTTTCATTTTGGGCTTTGGATTTCCCCAACTTTTTTTCGGCCCAATCGCAGATCGTTTCGGCCGTAAGGTTCTTCTGCAAATTTGCTTGCTAATATATTTCGTGAGTAGTTTTGCATGCGTCATTGCCCCAAACTTTGAGAGTTTTCTCGGACTCAGATTGGTTCAAGGTATTTGCTGCGCAGGCACCCGTGTCGCAGCGGGCGCCATTATCCGAGATTTGTCAAAGGGGCGATCCATGGCGAGCATATTGTCTCTGGTTTATACGGTTTTTATGATTATCCCAATTCTGTCGCCCGCGCTGGGCACAGCAATCATGGCGGTGGTTGATTGGCGGTGGATTTTTATAGTCTTGGGCTTGTTTTCAATTGTAATTTTTGTGTGGACGCAAATTCGGTTGCCGATGACATTAGATGAAGACAATCGTCGTTCGTTTTCTATGGCGCAAACCTTTGCAGGTTTCAAAAAAGTAGCAAGTCATAGAACTACAGCAGGTTATATGATTGCGAGCGGAATTATATATGGCTGTTTGTTTTCTTTTATCGCCGCAAGCGAACAAGTCTTTGATGAGGTTTTTCACCGAAGTGATAAATTCTACCTCTATTTTGCAGGCATTGCAGGATTACTAGCCATAATGACATATTCCAATAGCCGAGTTGTTGGGCGTTTTGGAATGCGCCGGATTAGTCATGCGGTTGTGCTCATCTATATTCTATTGTCGGGCTTAAACCTACTTTACATGCATTTTATTGGGCAGGACTTTTGGGTATTCTACATCCTCTTCGCTCTATCTTTTGGATGTTTCGGGATGATGGGCGCAAATTTCTCAAGCCTAGCCCTCGAATTTATGGGCGACATCGCGGGGACAGCCAGTGCTGTTTACGGCTTTGTCACAATGACGCTGTCATTTCTCTTGGGGGTGATGGTGGCGCAGGGTTTTGACGGAACTGTGAGACCACTTTTATTCGCCTATGTAGTATTAGGCGTTTCCAGCTTTATAGTTATTCTAATCACCGAGAGAGGCAAGCTCTTCAGGATCGGTGAAGGGAAAGCCTAATTTGTATTTTCTTCAATAACAGAATTGATTTCATCAACGGTTTCCTGGTCCAAGAGGTTTATATATCCTTTTTTATCGGGACGCCCTGTCTCGGGAGATTGAAACATCCAAAGATGACCAATGTGAAGCCCGACAAGCATAGGTTCTCCATCAACCCATCTGGTGAGGGGCGACCCAGACTGACCCGGAACGGCCTTGCAATCATGGACGACGCGTCGATTGCCTTGACTGAAATTTAAAATGGACAAGCTGCATTTCTGAGAATTCGATTGAAGCCCCCTAGCACGAGCGAATTCAAATTGTTTTTCGGTAAGAGACTCAATATTTTCGATTGGGTCGAGATTATATCTGACCAAATCTCTTGTGCGAATTTTATCAAATCTAATGATGGCCCAATCGGTGCGCTGCCCAGGCTGGTAGCCATCTGCTAATCTGATCAAGCTTACCGGGGACTGTCCGCCAGCAAAATCTTTCACAACACATGGGCGCTCGCTGGGGACAGCATGGCCCGTTGCGAAAGCAAAATCATACTTTGGGTCGCCTAAATTTAAGACGGCCGCCCGAGATTGTGCGTGAGTCCCATTTGAGGATTTGCACTCCAGCCGCAACATATGTGTCGGCAGAATTGGCTCGGGCATTGACTGGCAGCTAGCGCCTAAAAAACAAAAAAGGAAAACGCTAAGACGCTGCTTCAAGATCAAAATCTTTATATTGTTTTTTGAGCTCACGTTTCAGGACTTTGCCAGTCGCTCCCAAAGGTAGCTCCTCCACGAAGACGATTGCATCTGGCATCCACCATTTTGCGCATTTCGCGGCGATACAATCTTTAATCTCATTTATCGGAGGTTGTTTACCAGGCACAGCTTGAACAATAAGAATCGGGCGCTCTTGCCATTTCTCATGGCGCACTCCGATACATGCGGCCATATTCACGTCAGGGTGATCGCTTGCAGCATTTTCGACTTCGATTGAGCTGACCCATTCTCCGCCAGATTTAATGACGTCTTTGGATCGGTCGGTTATTTCTAAATATCCCCTGGGATGTATGGCCGCAACATCACCTGTCGCGAACCAACCATCATTTGTGAAACTCTCGGCTCCAGCTCCCTTGAAATATGCGGAAGCGACCCAAGGGCCGCGGACGTGCAGATGACCCGATGTTTCGCCGTCTTGTGGTAATTCAGTGCCTTCATCATCGACAATTCGCATATCGACTCCGAAAATTCGTCGCCCAGCGTAGAGCTTGTCTCTGACGGTGGATTCATAGTCAGATAAATCGTCACCGGGGTAGGGAGCGTAAGTTGTGCCCAACGGCGACGTCTCCGTCATGCCCCAACCTTGCTGCATCGGAATGCCAAGGTCTAATTCATAAGCTCTTAGCAAGCTCTCAGGGAGGGCGGACCCCCCTGTGAGGGCTTTTTTCACTGTTGGCAAACTGCCGCCAACGGATTTCACATGATTGTAGACGCCAAGCCAAACGGTCGGAACGCCAGCCATGAGTGTTACTTCTTCCTGATTTATCATCTTTGTCAGATTAGGACCGTCCAAGCCTGGACCGGGCATGACGAGCTTTGCACCGACCATCGCGGCTGAATAAACCAAGCCCCACGCAGAGACGTGAAACATAGGCACGACACCCAAAATAACATCATTTGATCCGCCGCCAATAACGTCTTGGAAACTACCGGCCATCGCGTGCAATATTGTAGAGCGATGGGAATATAAAACACCTTTTGGATCACCAGTCGTGCCGGATGTATAGCAAAGTGTACAGGCTGTGTTTTCGTCAAATCGGTCCCAGACAATATCTTCGGAATGATCGGCAATAAAGCTCTCATAATCCTCAACATCAACGGACATTTCTGGAAGACCGGCTTTGTCGGTTAAGCACACCCATTTCGCGACGGAGGCACAAGCCGCATTTATGCCGTTGATGATGGGGGCAAAAGTCGTGTCGAACATAACAAATTTATCTTCGGCGTGATTGATCATCCAAACGATTTGCTCTGGTTTTAAACGGGGGTTTATCGTGTGTACGATGGCTCCAATAGAGCTCACAGCGTAATAGATTTCAATATGGCGGTAATTATTCCACGCGATTGTTGCGACGCGGTCGCCTTTATTTACGCCAGCGGCTTTCAGCGCATTTGCCAATTTACGAACACGAACCGCGCAATCTGACCAACTATACCGATGCTCTGTCATGTCAGTATTGAGTGTATATATTTCGCGATCTTTATGGACAATCGCGGCGTGCTCAATCAGGTCACTGATCATGAGCTCGTGTTTCATCATGAGGCCTTGCATGGAATCTCCCCAAAGCTAGTTTTATCTTGTTACCTGATGTAGTTTCACTATTCCAAGACAGGGTCAATAAGGGCCGGCAGAGTTAAGGAATGCAAATGTCCCGCGTGCCTAGTTTTAGCGATGTACAAGATGCCGTCTTTCGTCTGCACGGAAATGCCGTTAAAACGCCGTTATTGCGGTCGGAAGCAATTGATAAGCGTCTGAGTACGAATATTTGGTTCAAAGCTGAATGCTTACAAAAGAAAAATGCATTCAAATATCGAGGCGCTTTCAATCGATTATCCGCTCTCACATCCTCAGAGCAGGAGCGAGGTGTTGTGGCATATTCGTCTGGAAATCATGCACAAGGCGTATCCTGCTCGGCAAAGGAACTCGGAATTGACGCCATTATCGTGATGCCCGCAGATGCCCCGAAGGTAAAAATTGCGGGTGTCTTAGAAGATGGTGCGACAATCAAATTTTATGACCGTTCCACTGAAAGCCGCGAAGAAATAGCCGCAAGCATCGCAAAACGCGATGGGCGGACCATCGTTCCGAGCTTTGATGATCCTTACATAATTGCGGGGCAGGGAACTATTGGTGTTGAGCTCGCGGAAGCAGAACCAAATTTTGATGCTATCGTGACATGTTTGGGAGGAGGCGGAATGTGTGCTGGAATTTCCTTAGCCATAGCAGAGCTATCCCCAAGCACACAAATATATGGCGCCGAACCCACCCAGTATAATGATCATCAGATGAGTTTAAGAGCGGGAAAACGTGTTCACCTCCAAGAGACACCATTCACGCTTTGCGAAGCCATTATGACGCCGTCTCCTGGTGAGCTTAC
>CAZKHC010000050.1:0-12763 GCA_964552135.1 uncultured Algimonas sp.
TTGGACAAGACACCTGCAGGTGGATTCCCGACCGATGGGTACAGTACAATTAATTGTTCAGAAGATGCAGAGTACAGTACACACTCTCAAGTGGTCGCGGGATCTCAAGGCACCTTGCTGGTGGTATTGGTGTAACAGCCAATGAGCAGTGAGCCCTTTGAACACGTGGTGTGGAGGACTTGGCAAAACCCCATTGCCTGGGAATAACTGGATCTCAATCTCAAGATTTGGTGATGATCATAAGGGGATAGTTTTTTTTTATAATTTAGAGGTAGCTGCATAGTTAATTAGGAAATAAGAAGTAGCACTGAACTGGCCCACTGGCAGTGCCAGGACCCATTAGGGGCTGGCGCCGGTCCAGTTTGGTACAGTACTTGAGTTGGACCTCGCGGTCGAGCGAGGGACCCTCGAGTAAAGACAACGTCTGTTGGAGTGAAGTCAACTTGCCAGCCGTCGGCGCGGAGTCGAGTGCGTGCAAGCTCCCCTGAAAGAGCAGCCATTAGTCAGTAGGACCATACCGCTGACTAGCGAGTTCCCTGCATCAGATTGTTCCGCTGTGTCCAGCGTTTCTCACCACACAGCGTACCACGCGAGAACTGTGGGAGGGACTCAGTGCTAGTTACCCACCCTGGGGGCTGGTTCCTGAAAACTCCTGCAGGAGGTAGCGCGTCAGCCTAGCTACTCCCAAGAGGGGTGGGGACGGTTGTCGGCAGCTCTCTCACGCGGAGACTCAATTCATTATTCCTGTGGTACAGGCTTTTCGTTAATCTCTATTCCTAGAGGCCACTTGTCCCTAAACATCTTACACGGACTGAGTCCGCCTCTCCGGGCTACCGAATCTCTACCAAAGCTACCGAGGCTCCGGAGGGAGGATTCACAGGATTACCACTGGCTTGGCCCGCCGGGCGGTAAAAAGTCCTACATTGGTCTCCCGACCTAGAAGAAGTTAAAACAAGTGTCGACTTGGATCTACAGTACTACACGGAAATTCCTACCGAGTTTCTTGGTTACAAGAACATTTCGCCGTGTTGGCAATAAAAACCGGTGGCTGCCGTGAAAGTCAAAAAGACAGTACCGCTGTGGTATTGTTGAAAAAAGACGCCCCGTGTGCGCACGGAGGTGCAGGTCTTTGTAAATCGACAGACAGGTCGTATTAGATATCCGTCGGCAGACGTTAAACCAAAGTCCACGTCCACGGAGGAGACTGGCAAGGACGGGGGGAACCCGGCATCCTGCAAATGCCACTATCCAATACTGGGAAGACGCCCAAAGCTCCAGGCGCGGTCACTAGAAGTAGATCCCGTCCGGGGAGTTCCAAGAGTCTTCCACCCCGACCGCCCAAGTCGGGTGATGCTGAAACCCCTGACCAGGGAGTGCCAAGTATGAGTGGGACACCCGGAGCAGGTCCATCAGGCGTAGACCAGACGCTATTGCCCCCAGTCGTCGATCCGACGGAACGTACAGTACCGGCTGCAGCCGTAACAGGCGGTATGCCGAACCCAGTACTGCCACCGACCGGTGAGATTGATGATGACATCAGTTCGACCCACAGCAGAGGGAGTAACAGAAGTCGCCGTGGCCGGAAAGCCAAAAATGGCAAAGGACCAGCCGTACAATCGCCAGCAGTGCGTGGGTCCGCTTCTTTACCTCCGATGGGAGAGTCTCTATTGGATCCATCCGCCGGGAAGGCTAGATTACCTGAATATGTCAGCCGGGCAGATGTCCGTACAATTGCACATGAGGAAATATCGCAAGCATTGCGGGATTATCGACCAATTGTCATTTCGCAGGTCGCCCCTGTTGTTAAGCGAGAAGTCCTCTCGGAATTGTCACGTTTGGTAGAAGACGAAGTTCATACCGTATGCCAACGGATTGTCGATGAAACGGTCACTCGGGCCATGCAGCATTTTGTTGATGCCAACAAACAGAAGGAAGAGGAAGAGCGAAGAAGCGCTTTGCTAAGCGGATTACTTGGCAAAGATCAGCCGGAGGTATCCCCTCTTCTGCCAGTAGGGTCAGAGAAGTCCCATCCTCGTGCACGAGAGACAGACGGCGGAGACGCCAAACGTTGGTTGAACCTCATGAGAGAGAATGATGATTCAACATCTGTGTATCGTGATGCACCAGGCCCTGATTATCCAGGATTAAAGGAGATCCACCCGATCAATGACCTGTTTAAAAGGGCGCTCTCTTATAAGACCTACCGTCTGAGGAATCGAGATGCCAAATATGATGGCGAAGTGGCGCAGCAGCTTACGAAGATTTGTCGTCGTATGAAACACGCCATGCCAGGCGAGGAGTTCACTGGTGACGATGAAATCGCTGTGCTAGCGTTTTTAAAGAAGTTCAAATACGCCTGTGACGAAACTGGCGTCGCTGAAGGAGCAGCTCTACCTTTAATGAAGTATTTCATGGGTGGGGAAGCGAAAGCGACGATGTTAACATACATTGGACTCAATGACATCGGGGCCCAACCGGGTGTTGATTCTATCAATTCCTATCCGGAAGCAGTCCAGTGGCTACTGTTAACATACGCCAGAGAATCCGTCTTGCATGACGCTTCACGCGAAGTGAGAGAAATGGTCCAAGGGATTGGAGAGAAGGAACAGCAATACGCCGGCAGGCTGAGAAAAGCCGCCATACGGTGCGGAGATGTCTTCAGGGAGCAAGACCTCATAACCATTTATGTGGGAGGTCTGCGTCCCCACGCACGGTATGCTGTACGTGAGAGCCTGTCCAGGACAGACAAACGGACCTTTCAACAAATTCGCGAGCACGCGCAGAGCTTGGGTGACACATTCCGTGAACAGCAACGCGAGCTGAATAAGCTGAAGAGTAACTTTCCGGACAAGAAGACGTCGAGCCGACGAGCATCAGTGCTAACGACCGAGTCAGGGCCTGACGAGGCTCCGGATGGAGGTGAAGTACTGGCTGTCTTGGCCGATAGACCTTCATACCGTTCGTCCGTGTCGGTTCCGACAACTTCGGGAACGCCGACTACCCCTGGTCCAAGGAGTTACCAAGCACCAACCCTGCCTAGGGGCATGCTGAAGATTCCCAGTGACTCTGGAGTGACTACGGTGTTACCTGGACTTAAGCCCGGAGAGTCTCCGAAGTTTAGCATCGGAAGAGGTGTCAGGCTGAAGCCGTTTTACTGTCTACTCTGTCGTCTATACGGACATTCAATGGTCGATTGTGATATGCTAACTGATGCTCAGCATGAGCAAGCAAAGAAACTCCAGAAGGAGGTGCCCCTCACGGAAGCTGAACGTAGGTTCCTACGAGATGTCAGGGTTGCACTAGCTGAATTACGTCCTGATGCGTTCGGATCGAACGGTTCGACTTCAAACTCTGATTCAGAGGATGATTCGGACCCGCCCGGTCCGGGAAACGGGAAAGAGGAGCGGAACTAGGGGGTTCGCCTCCTCCCCCGTTGTCTCCAGTGACTAAGAAAGACCCAGTCATTGGGGATAACAAAAGGGTAAGTCGGATGACTGCGGCCGCCGGCTTACCTCCCCCTCAAGGCAGCAACAAACTTCGTAACAAGAAGAGTAAGCGAGCGAAGCGACGGCCTTGCGAACCTCTGGTACCAGAGAATCCTTCAAGGGATGAGGCTCAGTACGATGAGAGTATCCGGCCGGACAGCCGCCCTGCTAATGAGAAGAATGCGACAGTCGAGTCGAGCGTATCCCTCAATCCTGAGAGTGTCAAAGTGAATGAGCCTCAGAGCCAGGGTAGCGAACCCATAGAGTCAGAGACGCCAGTACAGGGCGAGCCTCACTGTGAGTCGAGCGTATCTCTCTTGCCAGAGAATCCCATAGTGGATGAGCCTCAGCAAGAGGAACGGTACCCACATACAGTAGAGAACCCA
Source organism: uncultured Algimonas sp. (assembly GCA_964552135.1). Taxonomy (GTDB): domain Bacteria; phylum Pseudomonadota; class Alphaproteobacteria; order Caulobacterales; family Maricaulaceae; genus Litorimonas. The sequence continues at coordinate 3,872 of CAZKHC010000050.1, forward strand.
CGACAGGCGGAGCCTCAACTTGATGAGAGTATCCCTCTGGTTCCAGAGAATTCACGACAGAAAGCCTCAGAAGCTGAGGAGCGGTACCCGCTAGACGAAGCGACTTCTCGATCAGACAGTCTTGATGACGAAGAAATTGTTGAAGTCTTGGCCGTAGGTTATAGGAACTATCGGTTGGATGTTATGATCGGATTAACTCCAACGCGAATGAGTTACCTTACAGCAGTATTAGATACAGGCGCCAGCCTGAGTCTCATGAGGGAGAGTTGCCTCCCGATGGATTGGCGAAAAGGAAAGGTTGAACAACCGAGTCCTAACATGCGCATACTCGATGCGAACGGGAAGAAGGTGTTACCGACTGCAGTCGTTTTACTACACGTGCAAGTGGGAAGGACCGTCGTGAAACAACGCTTCCTCGTTGTGTCGAACCTGTCCGTACCGGCTATTCTGGGTTGCGACTTTATTGACCGCGAACTGGAAACCATTAGCCCGAGGCATCGACATATCGTCATGAATGACGGGGAACGTGTTCACATCGGACGGAGAAGCCCTAAGCAATTGGCTGAAGCTGCCGTCAAACCTCAACCCGTGAGTACACGGACTCGATATACCATACGAGTTTCGGAGCGTACGGTGTTACAACCGGGAACTACTACAATGGTTTCCGTAACGACAGCGGCCGCTGGTTTACAAACGTTAATCCCGAAAGCAAGTCTGATGCGTGACAAGGGTGTACAAATGGCTAATGGAGTGGTAAATATGCGCCCGTATTTGCCATTTGGTGTAGAAGTCACAAACTTCGGCTCGAAGAAGATGATCATACCTAAAAATATGGTACTTGGTTCTGTCGGGGGTCCCCCGGTTTCCATACTGTCTATCGACGTGCATGCCGCGCACCTTGACCAGAGAGGAAACAGTCCTTCGACTGAGGAGTCTGCGAGTTTGGTCATGGATGACTCCCAACCAGGAGAAAGCCCAGCCCAAACTTACCAAGACTCTGGGAAGCCTCCCGATTGTACCAAGGAAGTCGCTAAGCCTAGCGGTGACGAGAAGCACTCAGGGTCCCGACCAGGACCAGGCTTCAACCCATCGTCGGATGATACTACAGTGGAAACCCCTGCAGGGGACTGGCAAACTCAAATACGAGAAACACTCAACGAGTTGGACCAGCCGCACCTGATTCCACAAATCATTCGAATGCTGGAGTGTCATGCCTCCATGTGGCACGGAGAACTCGGCGAGATCGCCGCTACGAACCACAGGATAAATCTCCAGCAGGAGGCTAAGCCAAGTCGACAAGCACCATATAGGGCAGGACACAAGAGCCGCGAGTTAATCGCTGAACAAGTGAGGAAGATGCGTGATGCAGGAGTCATCGAACCCGCTCAGTCCGAGTGGGCAAGTCCGGTTGTTATAGTGACTAAGAAAGACGGGAGTCCCCGATTTTGCGTTGACTATCGCAAGTTAAATGCGGTAACCATCCGAGACTCGTATCCCCTACCGAGAATGGACGACTGTATTGACTCTCTCGGGGATGCGAGGATCTTCACAACGTTGGACTGTAACAGTGGTTACTGGCAGATACCCATCGCTGAGGAGGACAGGGATAAGACAGCCTTTATTTCCCATGCTGGGGCGTGGCAATTTAAACGAATGCCATTCGGATTAACTAATGCACCAGCTACTTTCCAACGTGCATTGGACATCCTCCTAGCTGGAGTGAAATGGCAGTTCTGCCTGGTCTACCTCGACGACGTGATCATCTTCTCTAAAGAAGAGGAGGAACACATCCGACACGTGGATCACGTCTTAACGGTATTGCGCCAAGCTGGTGTTACATTGAAGCTAAGGAAAAGCGAATTCTTTCGCAAGTCAGTCAACTATTTGGGTCACACGATCCGACCTGGAAGGCTCGAGATCCTGGAATCAGGAACAGAAGCCCTCCGCGAGGCGAAGTTTCCGAAGAATCAGACACAACTGAAGAGCTACCTTGGTTCTTGCAACGTGTACCGTCGATTCGTCAAACACTTTGCCAAAGTGGCTGCTCCTTTAACCGACCTTTTGAAGAAAGGGTTACCCTTCCAGTTAGAACCTCCCGACCAGGAGCAATTGGAAAGCTTTAACCGTCTGCGAGACGCTTTGCTAAACCCACCCGTACTAAGGTTACCTAAACCTGACGTGCCGTACGTCCTCGACGTAGATGCGTCAAAAGCCCAACTAGGCTGTACGCTTCTGCAGTCGCAGGAAGATGATATGCTACATCCAGTAGGATATTGGAGTCGTACGATGACCGATGCACAGCGGAATTACACTACAACCGAGAAGGAATGTCTCGCTGTATTCTGGGCAATTACGCTGCTGCGTCCTTATCTTGAACGAACAAGGTTCACAATTCGGACCGATCATAACTCACTGACGTGGATTCTCTCGATTACTCCATCGGAGGGACGACTCGCTCGCTGGCGTTTACGCTTAGCCGAGTTTGACTTCGATGTACAGTATCGACCGGGAGTCAAAAATCTGGTGCCAGATGCCCTTTCTCGGATAGAGACGACTGGTACTGATGATAGACCTCTGGATGAGGAGATTCCTACGTTTCTGATAACTTCAGAAGAAGCGGATAATCGTCCGGAGATGGACATGTATCCGGAGGACTGGGACGTCGTCCCGTGTTACGTTTCACCCACTGACTTCGTGGTCGAGCCAATTACCGTCCAAGAATGGCTACACGAGCAGTCGCTCGATTCTTTATGTCAAGAATTGCAAGCGCAAGTGGATGCAAACAAGACCGATCGATATAAGATCAATGAACAAGGTGTGTTACAACGGGTGCACCCGGTTAATACTCAGACGCAAATAGTCGTACCCGAACGATTGCGTTCACGCGTATTACTATCGCATCACAATGCGGCAGTAGCCGGACACCCTGGGGTGCGCAGGATGTATGAAACCCTTCGCAAAGGATATTGGTGGCCCACTATGATAGTCGCTGTCTATGCTACAGTACGAGCTTGTGAAACTTGTTCTCGAGATCGAGTACAACTCGTGAGACACACGAATACGCTCAAGCTGTTCCCAGCGAAACGTCCGCTAGACGATGTTGCTATCGATATTCTAGGGCCACTCCCGAAAACCACGCGGGGGAATCTCTACATTGTTGTAATCATGGACCGCTACTCCAAGCTATGTCGCCTTGAATCGTTATCAAACGTCAGAGCCTCCACATTGGCAAAAGCCTTCGTGGAATCGTGGGTCTTCACGTATGGACCCCCTCGGACTCTCCTGTCGGATAACGGAAAACAGTTTATCTCTAAACTCTTTCAAGACACATGCCGAGTCTTCGGAATAGCTAACAAGTATACAACTACGTACCACCCTCAGGCTAACGGCCAAGTGGAGAGATTTAATCGCACTCTTGCGTCTATGCTGCGAAACTACGTGGCAGATGACCAAGCTCACTGGGATGAATATCTACCCGCTATGGCCTATGCTTATAATCGGTGCGTCCACCGCGCAACGAACACTACTCCTTTTGAGTTAATCTTAACCAGGCCGCCGCCTGCATTAGGTACAGCTGCCATCCGGCAAGAAGGTCATTCACGCGCATGGTCTCGCGACCAATGGAACAAATCGCTCAAACAGGCGTACGCCAAGACTAACAAGTCACTACTACGCGTACAAGAGCGGTACAAGAGAGATTTCGACAAGTCTGTCAGTTCCCCTAATCGCTACCTACGTGCGGGTGATCCCGTCTTTGTTGACTTTAGTGAGTCTTCGAAAGAGGATTCGGTGCTCGGGCGAGCAAGAAACAAGCTCGACTTCAAAACTTTCGGACCGTACACGGTGGTACATAACTTCGGACACTCTCTAGACATAGAGATTGACGGTATCCCCGAACGTGTGAGTTCCGATCGTGTAAGACCAGCACCTAAGCCGACAGCCGTCGATGATGCAGTACCTCCAATCTCCAGAAAGGAGTCAGCTCCAAGTGAGAAAGGACCGGCCCGTTCTGGCCTTAATAATGTGACTTCCACATCTCCCCAACCGCTTAGCCAAGATAACGGACAAGCTAGGTCCATGGCTTCATCACTACCCACCGACACCCCGAGTCACGTTCGGATGAACACTCAGGATGCCGGCAGGCGTGAACCGTCGGCCGACGCCTCCCCCGTACCCACTGACACCCCGAGTCACGTTCGGATGAACACTCAAGATGCCGGCAGGCAAGGAAAGGCAGAGGAGGACCACCCGGAATGGGTGATTGACAAGCTCATGACTGAGGGAATCGATCCGCTTACCGGTGAACGATATTTCAAGGTACGCTGGTACAACTTCGGGCCCGAAGCAGATACCTGGGAACCGGAAGCTGATCTGCCCGCACCTCTCGTGGCACGATGCCGACGCCGATTGGCCGCGAAGCAGTCGCAATTGATTGAACTTCAGGACCAGCAAACGGGTGGCACCCGAATCAATCAAAAATCTGGCCCCACACGAGCTGCCAGTCCCAAAAACCCTACCCGGCCAACCTCAAAATTACCAAACAAAAATCGTACAGCCAAAAAAGTGCAATTTTCAAGCATGCCACGTGTGCATTCCTAGCGAATGATTTCACTTGCTGTGCACATTGTACTCACATTATACTGTACACACGCCGTGTGAATTTATTGGAAACCGGAAACACATCCGTACACATCTCTACTCTCCTGTCCCTACTCCCTTACCTTACTCCACGCGACGAGCCTCGTCATTCTCGAAGTCTTGCGGGAGCTCGACGGCAAGAAGGGGGGAGGATATAAGAGTATGGGTATATTTTTAATTTTCCGGGACGTCTTCCCAATATTTCAGTATTCCTTGGCTAAGGTTTTTATTCGGTCTACTTCCTTCTAGCCCCTGCTGGACTCTTCAGTGCTGACGGACACGTCGTTGTTACCCACCTGTATACAACGTCATCCGACGGGTTTATGCAAAGTTTCGACAGCCAGTTCGACAGCCAACCGTGTGGTCTATGTAACACACTCGACAGAAAGTCGTTTGGTTCGAAACCCGTGCAAGGGAGTTTAAGCATTTCTGCGAATCCGGAGGACACAATTAAGCATATACTACTGTGGAACTCTATCGAACGATAGTATGAAGAAGTGTAAGCGCTGGATAGCGACTTACTTGTGAAGGACGAGAAGGTTTTTCTCATTCCCCTTGCTGCGGGTTGAGTTTTTTATCCTCTCGAAGCGGACTCACCAGCCGATGTTTGGGTTAACCGGCTGAAGGACCGTAATTTCATGATTTTATAATTTTTGCAAGTCAAAATTTGTGCATTGTTTTTATCCTACGTACTGTAGCAACGCATGAACTGCACAGTCGTAGTGGGAGTTATCCCCGTACAACGGAGTTAACTTTAGTCAACACCAAGTCTAAGACCCTAGGAAAGGGGGTTTTCGAAAGTCGTCCTCGACGCGAATGGATGGCATCACCACATCCCAAATGGCGTCGTCGTCATGACTGACCAAGTTTGGATGCACCTCGATGCGTCGTTCGGACGGAAATCCACTTTAAAGGTCACACCAGGCGGTTCACCAAGTACAAGCTCATGGACGACAGTTAATGTCAATCGCTTGCTAGCGGTTAGCTCTACATGTTCCGCCAAGTTAGAAGCGTCAAGGACCCGTCGTTCCGACGTTATTCGCAATTGAATGCCGGAATTGGCAGATTTCAAAAGTCGTCCCCGACGCGAATGAAGGGTATCACTACATCCCAAATGACGTCCCCGACACGTCTGGCCAAGTTGGACGTCATGAGTCATCCTCGTTCCAGAGATATTTACCTTCAAAGACCGAAATCACTCGAATTCTAGGTAGGAGCTCTACGGCAATGAGTGGCATGACTAGACGCAGGACGACGTCCTGAATGTGACGAGCCTTGAACGGGACGGATCTGGCAAAAATTCAGGAAGATATGTCACTTTCAGTGAGTCCACCGATTCTAAAAACATTTTCAGTCGGTGGGTGACACCTTTTTAATGATATCTCCGCTGGATGACCATGTCATGGGAAATGCAACACACCGTTGGAAAGCTGAGAAGTACCGCGTCATGGTGGTGGTAGTCACTCACGATGAAGTGCCCGAGAACGGAAATTACAAAGCGTCGAACCGACGAAAAATGGACAGGGCTTCGCCCATACCGTAGAGACGAAATTGGTCGACACGTTATTCTCAGGCAAGAGATTGGAAATTTATTGTGAGCTCTGTTCGGGGAATGCTACAATCAAGATGTCGCACCGCGGCGGGGGCGTTTACGCTTCGGGGCTTCCTCGGAACCTTCCGTAGGGGAGGGCGGGCGAGTTCGGCTACCGCGAGTACTACGCTTGACAGCGCTTTGGGCCGACTTCAGTCGACTGACGAGAGTTTTCTTCCCAGCAGTCGCTGATTTCTTCGAGGCAGGTGCTGCACCTGTCTTAGGAGCACGCACAGGAGCAACCGCCGGACTCGGCGCAGTACTGACGGGACGCGACACCGTCGCATTAGGCAAGATGACATCTTCATCGGTACCGTCCTCCGGAGAGTCTGGTATCACCAGGTTAGGATGCATCTGAGCTATCGTCAGGGGTGGACGTGTTGATCGCGGTGGCGTGGGGGGACCCTTGAGAGGAACAAGCGGTTTCTCGACCGGAGTGGACTGAGTAAGAAGTGCAGCCGACGGGCTGGTTGTCATCTTGGAGGGCAAAGGGATCGAAAGGTCAACATAAGAAGCCGCCGTCCGTGCGACATGGGCCAAAGCGTCCTTCAACCGGGCAACCCTCTCGGTGACTTCCTCCAGTTGACCCGCCTGACTGGCGTTTTCAGCAGCAGACGCTCGGAGAGCAGACTCCTTCTCCCGGAACAGGAGAGTAGCTTTCTTCTTGCCGCGCAAGGCAGTTGCCAGGGCTACATCAACCGCATGTTTCTGCGTCTGCAGGTCTGTCAATAACCCTTCTAAACGGTCCTTGCCTTGGTCAGTCTCCATCTTCTCGGTCACGAGGGTAGCCTTCTCCTGAGTTAGAGTTTGCACCTGATCCTTCAAAGCCAACACCTGCCGCTGCAGATTATCGACACTACGGGCGCTTGAAGAAGCCTCGCCGCTTGGCGACAGAAAGGCACCGCGGTTAACCGCAGCACTCTGCGCAGCCTGCATCAGAAGACGGATAGAGATAGCCCCTGTTCCTGGGATTAACGAAGTAATTGGTACCCATTCCGGGTCCCGCAAGAAATACCGTGGCACCACCGTCGAAGGACCTACACCGAACCAGGGGGAACCCCAATCGACACACTCCCGCTGGAGATTAATGGGTACCCAACGGTGTGTCATCGCCTCATGCGAAACATTGTCAGTCGACATCTCATACAAGGTGTACCGGGGATCATCCCAATCGATGCTATCGTGCAAGGCGAGCAGCCGCTCGTAAAGTTCAGGTGTAATGGGTCGGACGGGATCCCAAGGGTCATTCGTCCGACGAGTCGGTGTTTCACCACCGAGAGCCGCAAATGCAGCACGGTATTCCGGCGTCAGCCGCATCATCTTCTTTCCAAGAGCAATCTGCTGAATCCAGGTAGCAGCCTGAGCCGCGAACCATTCAGACTTGGCGACAGCCAGAAGATAATCAGACAGCTGCCGCTCTCGCTCGGTGGAGCGCCTCATCACACGATGGAATAGATAGTAGAAGACCCCGGGCGCGGGAACGACAGTCGGCATCGGCTCGTGTTTCATAAAGTCCGGCAGGGCGCAGTAGTAACTGGGACGCTGACGGGCTGGCACCGAATAGGATTCGACATCTGCGAAGCAGACTGCTAGTCGATTCTTTTCACGCTTGCGGCGTTCATCACGGAACTCGCGTACCCACGTGCTAATGGACCACCAGTTCGGTAAATACCCAAGCGAGGGACAGACAAAGGAACGATGAGGAGCCGCAGAGACATGCGTCATATCGAGAAGACCGGCTTCGCCGAGGACCACAATGCTTGCATAAAATCTCGCCAGAGAGGCGTCTCCATTCGCAGCCAAGGTATACACGTCCAGTGGGAAGAAAGAGGGAATAACCGTCTGGCAGGCGACATGAACATATCGCTGTTTCCACTGAGCGGCAGCCTTTGCATCTCCGTTATACCGTGCGATGCACTGAAACCTCAGAGAGAGGGCTCGCATCGGAAGACGAGCTTCAAATTCCGCGAGCGGCGGGTATTCAGTGTAGGTTTCGGCCGAGTTTCCAAGAAGATTACACTCCATGTCAAACCAGTGATTCTGGATTCGCTCAAGATGATCATCCACAGAAGTACGCTGCTTATGAGCCTCGAGGGCATCGGCCGTAAACGGTGGCACACCGGGTGAGGAGGGCACTGAGGTCTCTGGAACCAGAGAATTCTGAATGGCAGCGAGAATCTTCTCTTGGTATGCCCGATCCAGCCTGTCAAAAGCCTGGCGTGGCGTCAATGTCAACGGAGCAGCGTCTGATGACGGGGCTAAGGCGGAACGTAATCCGGTTGACGGACCGACCGGTGTGGTCGCATGTTGAATGGATAAACCAGACGCATCTGGATGGGAAGGTGGTGAGGTGAGGTCGACGACCGGATCTTCTGCTGATGCAGGATTCAAAGGGCCGGCTGGCATGATGGAACCAAATTCACCCGGATAGTGATGCAAAGGAGAAGAAGAGCCACCCGGCCGGTTGGTAGTTGTCATGGACCGTTCGGCAAACGCTTGGAGTTCGCGGGGGCTCAACTTTAAGTAGGGGGGAATGTGGGACATTTCGGACTCGCTTGCCTGCGGATGACTGAAGAGCGGACACGCCGGAGGCTAATTTGAACTGCCCTTGGACAAGACACCTGCAGGTGGATTCCCGACCGATGGGTACAGTACAATTAATT
>CAZKHC010000051.1:0-12645 GCA_964552135.1 uncultured Algimonas sp.
CCGCGTTGGGGCAAATACAGGTAAACGCAGTTCCCGCGATGGGCTGTGAGCCTTTCCGCCTGCCTTTATACAGCCCGATGCACACGCCGGTTATAGGCGATTAATCCCGCGCCGAGCAGCAGCATCACCGCGCCGTATAATAACAGCGTCAACAGGACTGTTCCGCCTAAGGCATGACCCACTGGAAAGAGCGACGCATTGAGGAGCAAGCCAAGGTTCGTATTCCGAACCGTGACTTCGATTTGGATGGCGGTTCCGTCCTTGGCCGGCAATCGCAGGAGCTTCGGAACAAGGATGCTGAGGGTCATGAGAGCCAGCGCAAAGGCTAAAATGATGAGACTATTCCGCGCGCCAAATGCGCCCAAGTCCAAACGGCCTGCCCCTGCCGACCCGATCACGATGAGGGCAATGACGAAAATAGAGCCGTAAATGCCGAGTTTGGAAATTGCCTCGGCCTGTTTGGGAATCTTGGCAAATATTGCCATGCCGATGAACAAAGGAATGAGGAGAAAAATACAAATCTCAAAGGCGATACGGCCTACGGGCATCACAAAATCTGCGGGCATATGTTGAGAAATTAAAAGGTTCAAAACGATGGGAGTGGTGAGGAGACAGCCGATTGTCGTAATTGCCGTAATCGCAATAGAGAGAACGATGTTCCCTTTGGCCATATAGGTGAAGATGTTCGAAACTGTCCCGCCCGGGATGGCGGCGAGCAAAGCCAGACCAATCAAGACGCCGGCCGCGGCGCCTGACACAGAGATGAAGAGGAAGGCGATAAGCGGCACTAAGAGTAATTGCAAAGCCATACCGACGGTAAAAGCGCGCGGTGTTTTGACGATCCCCTTAAAGTCCTTGGGGGTCAAAGTTGCGCCCATACCGAGCATCGCCAGGCTCAGCTGCGCGGCGGCAAACCAATATTCATGCGCTAAATAGAAACTAAACATATGCGTCTTTCGGGGGTGAAGCAGCGGATCAATACTGGAGATTGGATAGGCCTTTATCCAGAATTATAGCAAGATGATTGTGACAATAAAACGAACATGTGGGTAGGTTTTCACGCCTACCCACATACCACGCCCCGCGGTATTTTTGTCTCTAGCCCTGATGTGCCCGTTTTAATTTCACCATTGGGTTTGCATTAGATTGCGTCATCCCGGTTTCTTCCAGTCTCTGAATGAGAGGGCGGTCCTCGAGTGCCGAAATAGCTGAGATTAATTTTTCCGAAAGGTCACATCCAATCTCGTCAAAGAGGTCGTTATAGAGCGCTGAAATATCTTCGACACAGGCCTGTAAAAGATTGGCTTGTTTCTTACCCGTACGGGTGAGAAAAAATCCACTGCGGCGGCGATCATTTGGGTCGGCGCGTTTTTCAATTAACGACATTTCGGATAATATTTTAATGCGCTGCGATACCAATTGATGCGGGAAACCAAGAGCGCGCCCGATCTCGGATAAAGATATTCCGGGTTGACGCCGTATCATCTCAACCGCTGAAGAGACCCGTACTGGAAAAATAATACCGCGCATTTCAAATAAATCCGACTCTTGTTCCAAAGTTCGCAAGATTAGGTTTTGCGCATGTTTTCCTAGATAGGCTCTTCGCGTGATGTCAGAATTTAGAAATGTCATATTACGCGCCTCATTACGCAACTAGTTGCGGATATCTTCCAAAGAGTCAAGCTGGCTTATATCACGGAGGCTTATATCAATGAGCGGGTGAGGCTATGCGTTAAAGCTAAAGGTCCGTTCAAGAGGTTCGTCATGAAGCTATATTTATCATTTATTCTCGCAACAGTCTGTCTTGCGGCCTGTTCTCCTGATGCCACTGAGGAGGCGTCAAGCGAAACCACCGCCCTCGCTTATCTCGGGCTCACCACTTACGAAGCGTCCGAATTTGAGCCGAATTGGTTTTTGAAGATAAAAGGCGAGGAGAAAATTGAGTTTACGCAACTCGATCCGGTCGCGGGAAATGACTTAGTAACTTATGAATATTCTATTACGCGCGAGGATACCAATTATGCGGGAAAATTTCTCGAAGGATCTGGACCAAATGGCGATATCGCGGTCGAAATTATGCTGGGACAGAGCTGCACCCATAGCGGATCAGGCTATACGCATAGCGATACTGTGCGCGTGACAACATCTGCGCAAACATGGCGCGGCTGCGGCGGATCGATATTAGAAGAACCGGAGTAACCCATGACTTTAACCCGGTTGGATCACGTCAATATCCGCACGCAAAATCTCGCCGCGATGATCAAGTGGTATGGAGAGGTGTTGGGACTAAAAAGCGGCAAACGTCCAAACTTCCCGTTTAACGGCGCTTGGATGTATCTTGGGGATCAACCGGTTGTGCATTTGGTTGAATTTAAAAATGAGGATTTAGTCGGGGGTGAGGCCAATCTTAAACTCGAACATTTTGCCTTTTCGGCGCAAGGCTTGAGTGAGTTTGAAGCCAAACTTGAGCGTTTGGATATCTCTTATAAACGGGCCGATGTTACGGAATTCAATTGCGTCCAAATCAATATTTGGGACCCCGACGGAAATCATATTCACGTAGATTTTGTAAATTGAACGATGGCGCATTGTCCTGCGGTTAAAGGCGCATTAGAGACTTTGCATGACAGATACCCTCAAACGCCCGCTGGTCACGCGGACAGGCCTCATCACGGCGTCGATTGCGGTAATCTTCCCGCTACTGGCGGATCGTTATATTTTATCCGCGATGAGCGAGGTGAGGGACCTTGGCATGGGGGCGGTAATCGGCATGGGTTTTTATACGGCGGCGGCGTTTCTATTGCTCGATAGCGCCATGCGCCCGCGCCGCCGTGTCCGTGTCGCGCTTTGGATGGGGCTGGCATTGACAGCGATTGTCTGGGTTGCCTTTGCGCGGACAGGGCAGAATTTCCAAGCCTTCATAAGTGAGAGCAATGTATTTTACCAAAGCTGTAATGAAAACGCCAAAGACATGTTGACCGCGATTGTTTCGGGAACCGCAGCGGAACGCAGCGCCTTATCGCCGGTCTTGGAAAAATGTGTCGCCGCCTATGATAAACCCGGCAGTGCCCATGTTGGCACTTATATGCTAACAATGCTCTGGCCGCCGTTTATATTTTGTATCATGGGCGGTTTTGCAAAAATTGGTGAAGCCATTTCTGGAGACCCTAATCATGCCGCTTGACGTCGCGCTTTTTCCTTGCCTGTCCGATAATTACGGTTTTTTGCTGCACGACCCTGTAACGGGCGCGACGGCGGCGATTGACACGCCAGACGCCAAAGAAATCGCGGCGCAATGCGAAGCCCGCGGATGGAGCCTCTCGGAAATTTGGAACACTCATTGGCATCCTGATCACGCGGGCGGCAATGTCGCGCTCAAGCGGCGCTATGGCTGCAAGGTCAAAGGACCGCAGCAAGACGCGATTCCCGTGCGGGATGAGACATTATCCGGCGGTGATAATTTTGAGTTTGGCGGTTATGGGGTCGAGGTCATCCACACGCCCGGCCACACGAATGAACATATAATTTATCACATCCCGTCTGCACAAATTGCCTTTGTCGGCGATACGATTTTTGCACTGGGATGTGGACGTCTGTTCGAGGGTACGCCCGAGCATATGTGGGGGAGCCTCTCGCGCATTATGGCGCTGCCGGATGCGACGCAGCTTTATTGCGCGCATGAATATACGCTTTCTAATGCAAAATTTGCGGTGACGGTAGACGGCGATAATCCGCATCTACTGGCCGCGATTAAAGATGCTAAAGCCAAACGCGCGGCAGGTATTCCAACGGTTCCCACAAGCGTCGGGGTCGAAAAACTTGCCAATCCGTTCTTTACAGCTGGCAGCGCGGCAGAATTAGGCCGCCGCCGAGCCTTGAAGGATAATTTCTAAGATAAGGACTAAATGGAGTCTCCCAAATAAAATTAAACATGAATGCAAAGTTAACGTGACTCTCAGCGATTACTCAGCATTATCACGTTAGGAGAGTAGAATGACACAGATATGCAAACCTCGATTCTGGCTTTTAACAACGGCGGCTTTGATCTTTGGGTCGCATATGTCTGCCTCTGCCCAGGTTTCAGGACAAGCTTCAAATATTTATCCGGCAGGCACCTATCAAGCGGGAACGCCAACTATGGTCGCTGCCGCGCCGAGTCTTCCGAACGTGTCGCCCGAACAAATTGCGCGCGACGTACAAGCCGAATTTAATCCGCGCACTGGCCAGACTGAATTTATTGCCGCGCCTTTTGATCCGTTTGAAGAAGATCCGAACATGGCGGGTTCTTTACATCTGCGCTCGGCCGATGGCGCTGTCGCGATTGATGGTCAGCCGTTGAGCGGCGGCGCAATAGTGGATGTTGATTTCTATTATAACTCGCCATCTGATGATCCTTATGGCGGGCGAAATTTTGGCGACGCGGCTTTTGTGACAGGCGAGCTTGCGCCCGTTGTTCGTCGCGATACCCGCATTCTCGAATGTTCGACCCGGGTGGATAATGTCATTTATGACCATCATGCTTACTACAGCCCGTCCTCCTACAGACGGCACGGTATTTATCAGCCCTATCGACATTATGCAGGGCATTCGGGCTTCGGCTTTGGCTTCGGCTCGAGCTATTTTGGGCCGGGTATCCACTTTTACAATAATAACCGGCATAGTCGATCGCATGGTCTGCGGAGAAATGGTCGTACGCGGGCGTTTCTGCCGCGTCCGATTTTACCCAATGCAGGTCGTCGAAATTCCGGCATTCAGGGCGGCCGCATTATTGCGCCTGTTCGCGGCGGTAGACGTGTCGCGTCTGATGATAGGAATACCGAAACGACGCCGGTAACTGGGTCGCGCTCGAGTGATTTGACACCCAGCGAAATTCAACAACGTATCGGCGGATTGCGGTCGAACGCAACGCAATTGCGCAATGGTGGTAGTCTGGGTCCAAGACGCTCTATTACAGCGGAACCACGAATTGCTATTGGTCCAGGACCAGCTGCAACCCAGACTCAAACCCAAACGCAAAGCAGTTCGCCCGATAGGTCTGCGGCGAGTTCCGCAACTACCAGATCACGGCGCGCCGCCAACGCTATTTTGGCTCGCGGCGCCGCTGTTCGGACAACCGGGCGCGGCGGTGAGATTCGGCGGAGCATCCCATCGCGGGTTACGCCTCAAATCAGTACGCCTCAGCGCAGCACACCACAGGTGAGCACCGCGCAACCCAATACGTCGCAGAGACGTGCACCGAAACCCAGTAGCGCAAATCGTGGCACAATAAAGTCGCGGCCCAGCTCCAGCTCCAGCCGCAGCAGTTCGAGCCGGTCATCAAGTTCCAGCAGATCTAGCAGCTCAAGCCGGCCCAGCCGTTCCAGCCGCCCAGCGCGGTCAAGCACGCCGACCCGTAGCCGCTCATCAAGCTCTATCCGGAATCGTCTAAATTTCTTCCCGAACCGAGGACATAGCGGGCGTCAGGTCGTCACATCACAAAGTGTGGATTGTGCGCGCGAAGATAAGCTTAGCGTCTATATTCCAAATGAGAGATTGGACGCCGCGCGTTTCGACGGGCTAACGATAATTGCTTTGGATGCGCAGGGCGGTGAGACGCCAATTTATATCCCGCCCAATTATATCCAAGGGTATCGCCTGGCTGCGACAGGCCGCGTTCAACCACAAGGCTATACGGCAACGCCGCAACCGCAGCCTCAGACCCAACCACGTGTTTTGCCGCAATTGCCGCAAATTGAAGCTGCGCCTTGTCCGGCTGGAACGTTAAAACAGCCAAATGGAACCTGTTTGCAAATAAGTCAGTCCGGCTATCCATCACGGTAATGTCCCAAATTGGGTCAATTTCGTCCGGCAATCGTCTCTATTGCTGACATGTCATCCGTATTTCGCCTTTGAGGCGAAGAAAAATAGGTGAGAATCTTGGCACGTGTGTTGCAACTCCTCTTTCGAACCTCGGGGGGCACCCCATGTTCCCACGTCCGGTCCCGATATTACTCCCATCGGTCCGGTAACATTAGTTGACGCTAAAGACCCTGTTTGCAGTCTAATCTGCATACAGGGTTTTCTTTTGCCCTCCCGACAGTAATGTACCGCTCAACGACTATCAATGAATCTAAATTAGGGGCCAACATGGGCTTTTCCTTTTCTCGAGAAATAAAATTTGTCGGCGGCATGCTGCGCATGTTGAAGTCTGTGAAATCCGTTGATGCAGAATCGAATTTTCTGATTGCTGATGAACTTGAGATGCGAGTCGATGCATTTGGCTCCAATATCGCTTTTATCGAAGAGGACCGGAAATGGACCTATGATGATATGGAAACCTATGCGAACCGCGTCGCTGCATGGGCGAAAGGGCAAGGCCTTGGGCAGGGCGACACGGTTGCTGTTTTTGCGCGAAACCGGATTGAATATATTCCGCTCTGGTTTGGCCTGACGAAACTTGGCGCTCTTCCGGCTTTGCTGAACTATCAACTCGCAGGCAAAGCGCTCGCGCATTGCGTAAATATTTCTGACGCTCAGCATGTGATTATGGATATCGACATGGCGGAGCAATGGGCCGCCGCAAAAGACCGAATTGAAGGAAATCCTAAAGTTTGGTCGGCCTTTGGCGAGGTCAATGGCTATGAGAGTTTCGACGCTGCGATTTCAGAGATGCGTCCAGATCGCCCCGCCAGATCAGAGCGTGCCGGACTGACAGCTGGCGGACAGGCCATGAAGATGTTTACCTCCGGCACGACGGGATTGCCAAAGGCGGCAAAGGTAACCCATGTTCGGGCGCAAAATTACATGCGCGGTATCGGAACCGGCGCAAAAGCGCGTGCAAGCGACCGGATGATGATGGTTTTGCCCATGTATCACGCAACAGGCGGGCTAGTGGGTTGCGGCGCTATGCTGACAAATGGCGGAGCGGTGATTGTCATTCCTAAATTTTCGGCGTCTCGTTTTTGGGATGATGCCGTACAGCATGGCGCGACCATGTTCACCTATGTTGGCGAGCTTTGCCGTTTCCTACTCTCGCAACCACCTACGGAAAATGAGCGCGCGCATAAAATTAACTGGATTATCGGTAATGGCCTTCGTCCTGAAGTTTGGGAGAGTTTCATCTCGCGCTTTGATATTCCGCATGTGATTGAATTTTACGGGGCGACTGAAGGCAATGTCAGCTTGATTAATGTCGATGGGCCTGTTGGGGCGGTCGGGCGCGTGCCATCCTATTTGTCGTGGAAATTTAATATCGATATTATTCGCTATGACATCGACTCAGGGGAAAATCCGCGCGGCGCAGATGGCTTCTGTATTCGTGAGGATGCAAATGCTGTCGGCGAGATGATTGGAGAAATTCGCGAAGACGATCCGCGCTTCCGCTTTGAAGGTTACGGCACCAAAGAAGCCACGCAAAAGAAAATCCTGCGCGATGTCTTTAAAAAAGGCGATGCTTGGTTCCGAACCGGGGATTTAATGAAGCGGGATGAAGATGGATATTATTTCTTCATGGACCGCGTTGGCGATACGTTCCGCTGGAAGGCTGAAAATGTGGCCACCAATGAAGTCGCAGGCGTGTTGTCCGGCTTCCCGGGCGTGACGCAGGCCAATGTCTACGGCGTAGCTGTGCCGGGATATGATGGCCGCGCGGGGATGGCGTCTGTTGTTGCGGAAGGCGACCCCGATCTGGCAGAGCTTAAAGCCCATGTTGACCGCGAACTTCCGCATTATGCGCGGCCGGTTTTTTTACGGCTCTCCAAAGAAAGCGATACGACGAGCACATTTAAATTCAAAAAGACAAATCTCGTGAAAGCAGGATTTGATCCCAAGAATATTTCTGAACCGCTGTTTTATGCAGATCCCGCAACAGATGAATTTAAGCCAATTGATGGGGATGTCTTTAACGGGATCCTCGATGGGTCCATTCGTCTTTAGATGAAAGGACCGGACCATATCCTCCGGTTCTGGTTTTCGGAACGCGTGGAAGAGCAATGGTTCCGGGCCTCCGATGCCTTTGACGCTGAAGTTCGGCGTGAGTTTGAGCCGACGGCGATAGGTCTCGCGGCCGATCAATCCGGTAAAAATTCTATACACCCTTGGGAAAAAGATAGTCCGGAATCTCATCTAGCGCTGATTATCGCGCTCGATCAGTTTCCGAGAAATATGTACCGCGCAACACCGGCGGCTTTCGCGTGGGACCGCTACGCTCTTGCAGCGGCGAAACGTATGGTGGAGCGAAAGACTGATATTCTTCTCAGTCAAAGGCAGCGCCCCTTTGTCTATATGCCTTATATGCATAGCGAAAATTTGCTGGATCAAGATAGCTGCGTGCGTCTCTGCGATGCGCGTCTGGTGGATGGAAATACGCTGACATTTGCCCAAACGCACCGAGATATTATCGCCCGATTCAGGCGCTTTCCGCATCGCAATAAAATCTTGGGACGCAAGAGTAGGTCGCAGGAATTGAGCTTTTTGAAAGAGGGCGGTTTCTCAGGATGAGCGCGCAGGCTCTTTGGGACAGTTATTGCACGGCGAGTGGTCTTAGCGGTTTGACTATCAAGGTGAACGGTGTGTTTATCAGCTTGAACGTCTAGTAATTTGATGGCGCGGTGCCGATATGGAATATAGACGATATTACACATCGGCGGATGTTTTAGAAAGGCGCATCATGGCTGAAAATTTTCTATCTCGTATGAAAAAACGAATGGCAGAGGCCGATGTGGATGACGAAAAAATGTCACCCTTTCAGCAGCAGCTTGCGAAGTTCAAATTTGAACCTGACCATATCAACGTCTTCCAAGACGGTTTCCGGCGCGTCACCAACCAATTTGATATGCCAGGTCCGCGCATGGAGCGTACGGAGAATTTCAATGTCGGCGAGGGTGAAACGGCTATTCCCTGCCGTCTTTATGTTCCCTTTGGCGCAGATGAGCCAAGCGGGCCGTGTTTGATTTATTTCCACGGCGGCGGGTTTGTCACGTGCGACGTCGAAACTCATGAAGGCATCACCCGGCGTTTGGCCAATGGTGCAGTTTGCCGCGTGCTCTCAGTGGATTATCGGCTTGCGCCGCAGCACCCCTATCCGGCTGGCCCAGAAGATTGCGAAATTGTTCTAAAATGGGCGCTGGAAGGAAAAGGCCTAGAGGGCTACGGGATTGATCCAAAACATATTGCTGTTGGCGGAGATAGTGCCGGCGGCAATATGGCTGCCTATCTGGCGCAGAAATATCGCGAGGATATCAAGAGCCAAATTTTGCTCTATCCGCTGATGCAGCTCATGGAGTTTAAACCGCCGAAACCCGGTCCGCAGGATTGGCTCCAACTTGGGTTTATGGCGCTGAAATTTATTGATGAACATTATGTGGCTGGTGCGGACGCAACGGATACCCGCCTCTCGCCGCTCTTGGAGAAAGATTTAAAAGGGCTGCCGCCCGCTTATGTTTTAACGGCGGGACTTGATCCCTTGCGCGATGAGGGCAAGCTCTATGCGGATAAGCTCGAACGTCATGGCTGCGAGGTGACTTATCATCACGAAAAATCTATGCCGCATGGCTTTTTGAATTTTGCCCGCGCTTTTCCCAAGGCGAAGTCCATTCCTTTGGACGCGGCAGATATCATGCGTCAACATTTTCCAAAACCACAACAACTTCGTGAATAAGTTCAAACCGTCTAGCGCCATTTTGGAGCTAGGGGAGGGATTTTACGACGCCGTAGAACCCGCTGCCTTTAACGCTGTTGGGGTTCGGTATTTCGATGAAGTTTTATCGGATTCTCTCGGATTAGTGCTATCCAAGGATCAAGCTCCGGCGCATTTTTTAGAATTTGTCCCGCTCGAGGGAAGTCTCTCTGAACCTCTAGCCCTGCGCTACCACGGTCATCAGTTTCGGCATTATAATCCGGATATTGGGGATGGCCGAGGATTTTTATTTGCGCAATGCGAAGCAGAAGGAAAGCTCCTGGATTTCGGTACCAAAGGGTCAGGTACAACGCCCTATTCGCGCAACGGAGATGGGCGGCTGACATTACTTGGCGGCGTGCGAGAAGTCTTGGCGTCGCTTTATTTGCGGCGCCTAGGCGTGAATACGAGCCGCGCCTTTGCCCTAATAGAAACAGATGAGTCCTTGACGCGGCAAGACGAACCTTCGCCGACCCGCGCGGCGGTGCTGACACGTCTTTCTCATAGCCATATCCGCTTTGGCACATTTCAGCGTCAGGCATTCTTTCAAGACACTGGGGCGCTGGAGCGATTGTCAGATTATTCTATTCGGCATTTCTATCCAGACGCCGCAACGCCCGCTGAAATGTTCGATCATGTCGTATCGGTCAGCGCGGAAACGGTCGCCAGCTGGATGGCGGCCGGCTTTGTTCACGGCGTTATGAATACGGATAATATGAATATTACCGGCGAGAGTTTTGACTATGGTCCATATCGCTTTCTGCCGCATTTAGATCCGAACTATACGGCAGCCTATTTTGACCATGGCCGTCTATATGCTTTTGGCCGTCAGCCCGAAGCCATGTCGTGGAACCTCGCTCAGCTCGCGCAAAGCTTGTCTTTGATTTGCGACGACGCGCCTTTGATTGATGCTCTCAATGATTTTGCGCCGCGTTACCAAAGCGCGCTAAATCGTCATGTTTTTCGGCGCCTAGGCATTGCGCCAAAAGATGAGGAAAGTGATCAGGAATTTGTCCGCGCAACTTTCGCCTATCTGCGCGAGAGCCAGCTGGACTGGCCTGAATTTTGGCACGATTGGCAAGGCGGCGCGGCGCGCGGTGAGGGTACCCAAATCGGAGACTATGATGCGGCCTGGGTTAAAAAATTAAAAGCCTTTGACCCCGTGGCAGAAGGCCCAAAAACCGATAAGCCTGAATCGCTTCTCTATGGCGAAATCGGCGAGATTTGGCAGCCGATTGCCGAACATGATGACTGGTCGGCTTTTGAACAAAAGACCGTGAGGTTGAAAAGCGAGGCTTGATTGCCTGTATTGGCTGCGCCATCCTGCCGCCTAAAATACACCCAGGGAGACTAATATGACTTTTCGCATGATTGCATTGATAACCGTGGCCTCACTTCTCGCCGCCTGTTCAGCCGCGACAGACACGGCGCAAACCGCCGCCGCCAAAACAGAAAACACTGTGAAAGAAGTCATGGCTAAGGGCGCTGACATGTCTACATTGCCAGCCGGGACTTATAAATCCGAACAAGGTCATGCCTATGTTGCGTTTCAATATGATCATCAGGGGTTTTCCAATCCAATCCTGCGTTGGGGCACAACAGATGCGACGGTCGTCTTTGATCAAGACAATCCGGAAAATTCAACTCTAACTGTACGCCTGCCCGTAGCCGACATCGATTCAGGTGTTCCGAAATTTGATGACCATCTAAAATCCGAAGGTTTTTTCGATCTCGCAAACCACCCAGACATCACCTTCGTTTCAACCAATATCAACCAAATCAAAGATGGCCATGGCACGCTTACCGGTGATCTGACAATTCGCGGCGTGACAAAGCCGTTCACCTTGACAGGAACCGTGAATAAAGTTGGTCAGCATTTCCGCTCGGGCACAGATATGTTCGGTATTTCAGCGACGGGTAATCTCAAACGTGCAGATTTTGGCCTAGATCAATATCTCCCCGTTGGAGCCGATGTTGATATTATGGTCGAGGTCGAATTCCAAAAGGCCCCATAAAAGGTTAAGACATTGCCTAGCACGGCCTCGTCTCGATATTCTAAAGTCGCCATTACTCTGCATTGGGTAATGGCCGTTCTCATCCTGAGCTTGATTGTGGTTGGGTTTTTGATGACGCAGGATTGGCTGCCGCACCGGTTTACCGTGTTTCAATGGCATAAGAGTTTTGGCATTTGCGTGCTAGCGCTCTCTGTGCTGCGGCTCATCTGGCGTCTGACCCACAAGCCGCCAGCCTTGCCCGAGGGAATGAAGCGTTGGGAAATTTGGGCAGCTAAACTGACCCATATCGGATTTTATGTTTTGATGATTGGTGTGCCCTTGCTCGGCTGGGCGATGGTCTCGGCCTCGCCGCTGCCGATTGAGAATAAACTCTTCTTCCTCATCCCGCTGCCCGACATGCCTGGCGTTAGCGTATCAAAAGGGGCGGAGGAACGGCTCAAGGATTTACACGAAATTGGCGCGAAGCTTATTTTGCTGCTGTTTGTGCTCCATGTCGGCGCAGCCCTGAAACATCATTTCGTAAATAAAGACGGGGTTTTAGCGAGGATGATACCGAGGCTGCGGCGGGAGTGATGGGGCTATATTTTGTCTAAAGACGTGGAAGGCGTAACTAAGAAAAGAACTATAAAATACTATGTCATAATATTTTTATTATGGAGCGTGCCGTTTGGTTTGTATTTTATGTTTAGTTTTGGTGAAGTCCATCCAAATCACGCAAATAGCAAATGGATTGTCAATATATTGGATTGGTTCATCCCAATTATCATTGGATTGTTGCAAGTTTTATGGACATATTTAGCTAGAAAATACCGTCCTGATTTCGAGGTATATCCTGACAATTGGGGACGCGTAAGACGTATAGCGCATTTTCTTCTATACGGTAGATTACATTACGAATATCCGTAAGTGTCGCTGATACGCAGCAGCTTGTTGAGTTGTTTGATTGGTTTCGAGGCTTTTAGATACCTGATTTTC
>CAZKHC010000052.1:0-4381 GCA_964552135.1 uncultured Algimonas sp.
ATATGTTTGAGCGCGATTGCTCGCTCCAGCGCCGCCACCAAAAAGTCATCGAAGAGGCCCCTGCCCCCGGCATGACGGACACGGTCCGCAAAGCCATGACCGACGCCGCCATTAACGCCGCCAAAGCCGTAAATTATGTCGGCGCGGGCACGGTGGAATTTATTGTCGATGGTTCAGGCAAGCTCAAAAAAGACGGCTTCTGGTTCATGGAAATGAATACGAGACTGCAAGTCGAACATCCTGTGACAGAAATGATTACAGGGCTTGATTTGGTGGAATGGCAGATACGTGTAGCACGCGGGGAAAAACTGCCGAAACAAAGCGAAATTAAAATGGAAGGTCATGCGATTGAAGCGAGGCTTTACGCGGAAGACCCTGCGAATGATTTTTTGCCTAGTATTGGAGCTTTAGATATTCTCTGGCTACCCGTCGTCAAACGCAGAGATGTCGGGGTTGAACAATCTGGCGAAGTCTCACAATTTTATGACCCAATGATTGCTAAACTTATCTCACATGAACAAACCAGAGCCTCAGCCATTGATGAGTTAGCACGAGGGTGTCGGAATGTATTAATTTATCCGATTAGAACGAATGCCCGTTTTTTGTATAATTGTTTAATACAATCTAATTTTGTATCTGGAAAAGTTTCCACAACATTTATCGAAAATCACGCCGAGATACTCAAAAACAACTCCTTGAAAGCTGACCGATATGCGATCTCGAATGCATTCATAGATAAATATAATGATTTCGAATATATCACCGATGGTTGGCGCTTAAACCAATCTCCGAGAACTTCATTCTTTCGATATATTCGGGGAGAGGAAGTTGAACTGTCTTTATCTGCCGAAAAAGCACCTCAATATGTCCACTATCGTGATCGTCCAGAAGGTCGAATTGTTTTTGTCGATGCTCTTTATTATCTCACAACAAATGCTGCGGGAGGGCTCAATTCTTTGGGTGGAAGCGACACAATCACCGCTCCCATGCCCGGAAAAATCATCGCCTTAAATGTCGCCGCCGGAGATAGCGTCTCCAAAGACGATCCACTCGTCGTCATGGAGGCCATGAAAATGGAACAGACCCTCACCGCGCCGCGCGACGGTATTATTGCCGAGATTGGCGCAGGCGTCGGCGAGCTTGTCACGGACGGCGCGATATTGGTGCAATTGGAAGAAGAGAAAAAATAATGTCGACCACCCCCTACCCCGCCTTGCAATTCGGACATCCCGAAACGACAGAGATGATCCGCGAGACCGTCTATCAATTTGCTAAGGCCGAAATTGAACCCATCGCCGCCGAGGTAGACGCAACGAATAAATTTCCGCGTCACCTCTGGGAGAAAATGGGCGCATTGGGTCTACACGGCATTACCGTCAGCGAAGAGGATGGCGGTCTGGGGCTAGGCTATCTCGAACATACAATCGCGATTGAAGAAATCTCCCGCGCCTCGGCTTCCGTGGGCCTGTCTTACGGCGCGCATTCCAATCTTTGCATCAACCAATTGCGGCGCTGGGGCAATGCCGAGCAAAAGGCCAAATATCTGCCGAAACTGATTAGCGGAGAACATGTCGGTTCTCTGGCAATGTCAGAACCATCGGCAGGTTCTGACGTGGTTTCGATGAAACTCAAAGCCGAAACCGCCCAGGGCGGATATTTGCTCAATGGCAATAAAATGTGGATCACCAACGCACCCGAAGCCAACACCCTCTTCGTCTATGCCAAAACCGATCCAACTGGCGGCTCTAAAGGCATCACAGCCTTTATCATCACGCCTGATATGGAAGGGTTTTCGACAGCGCAAAAACTGGATAAATTGGGGATGCGGGGATCTGATACCTGCGAACTCGTTTTTGAAGATTGTTTTGTCAGCGACGAAAATGTCGTCGGCGAAATTGGCCAAGGCGCAGAAATCCTGATGAGCGGTCTAGATTATGAACGGGTTGTACTCTCTGGATTATCCGTCGGCATTATGCAGGCCTGTCTCGACACGGTGCTGCCCTATATTCATGAACGCAAACAATTTGGCAAAGCCATTGGCGAATTTCAGCTCATGCAAGGCAAGCTCGCCGATATGTATGTAACCCTCTCAACGGCGCGGTCATATACCTATGCAGTGGCCGCAGCATGCGACCGCGGCGAAACCACCCGCAAAGATGCCGCCGGCTGCATTCTTTATGCCGCCGAAAAAGCAACCGAATTGGCATTGGACGCAATTCAGATGCTGGGCGGAAATGGCTATATCAATGACTATCCAACGGGCCGCTATCTGCGCGACGCCAAGCTGATGGAAATCGGCGCAGGCACGAGTGAAATTCGGCGCTGGCTGATTGGCCGAGAGCTCTTTGGGGAAACCAAATAACCCGCCAAACACATCTGATTAGGGAAAATAGTAAGCTCCTGATCACACGGGGCGCAATGGTGACCAGGAGCTAAGAGACAACCTAAGGCTATCTCAGACATTTCAATAGCGCGCGAACCTAAAAAGTCACCCCCAAGAACTGCAATAATCGCCCAAAAATTCACCCTGAGCGCCATATTTTTGTAACGTTTTCGGGAGACGGACGAGCCCGTTCTGCTGATTGCGCTGTCGGCGTTCCAATATAGATATAGCCCGATACGCGCTCGCTTGCGCTCAAACCTAAAGCGGCTTTTACAGACGGATCATAAGCATACCATTCCGTTAGCCATTGCGCGCCGAACCCATGGGCCTGCGCGGCCAAGCAGAGATTAAAACAGACTGCGCCGCTGGACAGCTGCTGTTCCCATTGGGGCGTGCCGCGTGGGCAATCGACGGGCGAAGAGATAACCGCGATGACGAGCGGCGCTCGTGTCAGACGTCCACTTTCAAAAATCGCACGGTCGGCGGGCGCGTCCGGGTTGGCGGCCAAAAAGGCACTTGCGATATGTTGACCAAAATCGGCACGCGCCTTTCCTTCAAATATCACGAAACGCCAGGGCGCCAGTTTTCGGTGATCAGGTACGCGCATACCGATTTCCAAAATTTTGTCTCGAGTTGAGCCATCAGGTCCAGGGACTGACATAACTTTCGCCAAATTGGACCGTCGATTGCTCAAAAAATCCACCAAATCGGTACGATGCATAGGAAGCGGGAAGAGTGTTGGCTTGTCTGTCATAGCAACGCATATAGGGTAAGAATTTCAAAGACGAAAGAGACTGAAATAAGATGACCCCTGAAGAAAAACTCTCCCAGCTCGGCCTGACACTTCCAACGCCCGCTGCTCCCGTGGCCAATTATGTCCCCTATGTCATTAGTGGCAATTTGGTTTTCATATCGGGCCAAATTTCTAAAATCGGCGAAGAGGAAGTAAAGGGTCGTCTCGGAGACGGCATGACCGTTGAGCAAGGCCAAGCCGGCGCAAAGCTCTCCGCGTTAAATCTCATCGCGCAAATGAAAGCGGCCTGCGGCGGTGACTTATCCCGCGTCAAACGTATCGTAAAATTGGGCGGCTTTGTTCAGGCCACAACAGACGCAACCCAGGCCGATATTCCAAAAGTCATCAATGGCTGTTCCGATATCATGGTCGAGGTGTTTGGAGATGCGGGACGGCACGCCCGTTTTGCCGTTTCCGCCCCCAGCCTGCCGCTAGATGTCGCAGTTGAAATTGATGCCGTCGTCGAAATTTCAATCTAAGACAGGGCATGGCTGAGCCGAGCTATACCGCTACAATCCTAACGAAAATTGCCGATATTTCGGCTCAGGATTGGGACGCCTTAATTCCAGATGGCAATCATCCCTTTTTATCTCATCGCTTTTTACGAGCGATGGAAGAAAGCGGATCTGCGACGGCGGCAACTGGCTGGACGCCGCGCCATGTCTGGGTTGAAGATGCGGAGGGAAAAGCGGTGGGCGCGGCCCCGCTCTATGTAAAATCACATAGCCGCGGTGAATATGTTTTTGATCATGGCTGGGCCGATGCCCTCATGCGCGCTGGGATGAACTATTACCCAAAACTGCAATGCAGCGTTCCCTTTACGCCTGCAACGGGTCCGCGCCTTTTGGCCAAGACGGCTGAGTCCAAACAAGCCGTCGCCGGCGCAATGATGCAGGCCTGCGATCAATGGGAGATGTCGGGTGTGCATCTAACCTTCCTTCAAAAGGACGACCGCCAAGCCCTAGAGAGTCTCGGTTTTGCTGCCCGGGAAGACCGGCAATTCCATTTTATCAATCGCGGTTATGCGGATTTTGACGCTTTCCTCGCGAGCCTATCCTCTCGAAAACGCAAAAATATCCGAAAAGAGCGCAAAGCTGCGCAGGACGGCGTAAAAATTCAGCGCCTCATCGGGGATGATTTAAAAGATGCCCATTGGGATGTGTTTTATAAATGCTATCTTGATACGGGCGCACGAAAATGGGGGC
>CAZKHC010000052.1:4481-12541 GCA_964552135.1 uncultured Algimonas sp.
CATTGGGATGTGTTTTATAAATGCTATCTTGATACGGGCGCACGAAAATGGGGGCAGCCTTATCTAACCCGCGCCTTTTTCGATTATATGCAGCAAACCATGCGCGATGATATTTGTCTCGTTATGGCCTCAGTTGATGGAAACTATATAGCCGCCGCGCTGAATTATATTGGATCGGAGGCGCTTTATGGTCGCAATTGGGGCGCGCTTATTCATAAACCATTTTTGCATTTCGAACTCTGTTATTACCAAGCCATCGAAGCAGGTCTGGAGCTTGGGATTCCCCGGGTCGAAGCGGGGGCGCAAGGCGAGCACAAACTCGCGCGCGGTTATGAGCCCGTCCTTACCCATTCCGCCCATTGGCTCTCCCATCCTGGGTTACGGCAAGGGGTCGAAGATTACTTGAGGCGAGAGCGCGAGGCGGTTGAGCATGAGGTGGATATTTTAGCGAAACATACGCCCTTTCGAAAAGGCTGACCAAAGGGTGTGGAGTTGATCGACATTCCGTGGTCTAAACAAACTATGACCCTACGCGCCCCTTACGATGATCAGAATATCTTTGCGAAAATTTTACGCGGCGAAATGCCTTGCGCAAAAGTCTATGAGGACGGGGGAACACTCGTCATTCTCGATGCCTTTCCGCAATCCAAAGGGCATTGCCTCGTGATCCCGCGCAATCCGTCCGTTAATCTTCTAGGCGTTGCTGCAAAGGATATCGGCCGGTTATTTGGAACCGTTCAGCGGGTCGCGGCGGCTGTTGAAAAAGCTTTGAAGCCGGACGGGATTGTAATCACGCAATTTAATGGCGCGCCTGCGGGGCAGACCGTGTTCCACACCCATGTCCATATCATTCCGCGTTATGACGGCGAAGCCTTCGGCAATCACGGGGCAGGTATGGCAGAAATGGGCGAGCTGCAAGGCTTGGCGCAACAGATTAGAAATGAATTGGAGACATAAGATGCGTATCTTTTTAACCACTCTGACGACCACAGCGTTCCTGACAGCGTGCGGCGCCCCCGCAGCAATATCGGACGGGCCAAAATCGGATGCTGATGTATCCACAAGCGGATATAATATTACGCGCCAATATGAAAAATTCGCCGAAGTCCCGATGAATCCAGATGTGTCTTTTCTAACGGATACAGAACGCAAAGTTGTCAATAAGCTCATTGAGGCGAGTGATTATCTGTCAAAAATCTACTTGCTTCAGCGCGGGGCTGATTATCCGCAAAGGCGTGCAGAATTAGAACGTAGCGGTAGTGAAATCGAAAAAGCGATGTTCGATCTTCATTTTGGTCCTTGTGACAGTCTTGAAGATGACAATCATGTCTTTGTGGGTGATACGCCCTGCCCGGCCGGCGCAGGATTTTATCCCCCCGACATGGTGAAAGAAGAATTCGAGCAATGGATTACCATTCATCCGAAAGACAAAGCCGCTTTCACATCCGGATATACCGTCATTCGGCGGACGGATGATGGCGGTCTAAAAGCCGTCCCTTATCATGTCGAATATGCAGAATATCTGAAACCTGCGGCCAAGCTTATGCGTGAAGCGGCAGCCCTCACAGAAAATACGAATTTGAAGAAGTTTCTAAAATTACGCGCGAAAGCTTTTCTGACGGATGATTATTTCAAAAGTGAATTAGCCTGGATGGATTTAGACGGCCCGATTGAAATCGCCATTGGCCCATATGAAGTTTATGATGACGGATTATTTGGCTATAAAACCGCTTATGAGAGTTTCGTGACGGTTAAAAACCCAGAAGAATCCGCGGCTCTGGCCAAATATAAAGACTTTCTCAAAGACATGGAAAAGAACCTCCCTGTTCCGAAGCAGTATAAAAATCTGAAGCGCGGTTTTGCCTCGCCGATTGCAGTCACCTATCAGGTCCATGGCGGCGGAGATAATGAGAACGGCGTACAAACCATTGCCTTTAATCTCCCCAATGATGAACGCGTCCGCGAAGCCAAGGGCGCAAAGAAAGTTATTTTGAATAATGTCCTTGGCGCGAAATATGATCGCATTCTCGGACCTATTGGCGAGCGCGTCTTAGTGCCTGAGCAGGCCGCGTTAACGGCGAAAAAATGGATGGGCAATAATACGCTCTTTCACGAATTATCCCATTCACTGGGGCCTGGAACCATTAACGTTAAAGGCGAAGAAACAACTGTGAACGCTCAGCTCAAAGACCTCGCCTCAGGATTGGAAGAAGGTAAGGCAGATGTCATGGGGGCCTATAATATTCTTTATATGATGGAACGCGGTGAGTTGGACATAGCGGAAAAAGAGGCCTTTCTCGCGACCTATTTTTCTGGGAAGTTTCGCTCTATGCGCTTTGGGACAGGGGCGGCTCATGCCAAGGGCGCAGCCTTCCAATATAATTATTTCCGCGAAGTGGGCGCGGCGGAATGGCTGCCTAAACAAAAACGCTATAAACTGGATTTTGAAAAGCTTGAGCAGGCCATTTCGGATCTGACAGGAGACGTCGTCATCATCCAAGGCAAAGGCAATTACAAAAAAGCAAAAGTTTTTTTAGATACCTACCTGCCTCTAGATGACGCTGCCAAAACGGTGCTCGGGAACTTAGACGATATTCCTTATGATATTCGTCCGATTTATCCAGACGCGCTATAGGATATAAACGTCTAACCCGTTCGGGAAAAACGAAGACCGCCCCCATCAATTAACTCGACCTTAGCGGCGCAATTTTCGTCCGCTGCTGTGCAGCGGACCTCCGGGATTTGAAGTGTGTCGAATGCGCCGCAATTTTGACCTTGAACAATCACGCGGGCCTCTGACATTTCGCCTGGGGCTGCCGGCGGCGCAAACATATTTGCGCTTGCATCATCCCCTGGTCCCGTCACCGTAAATCCAATCATGGTGACTTTCACATCATCGTCTAATCCGTTTTCAAGTTGTATCGGAACGATACAGGCAAATTCTTCCGATACGGGAGTCTTTAACCGCAGACGCACGGCTCCCGCCTTGATACCAACCTCTGTTTCGACTTCGGCCTCCTTGTCTGGAGCTGAATTAGACCCATCCGATTGACTGGGTTGGCAAGCCGCTAAAAGGGCCGTGACTAACAATAGGCGTTTCATATTGAACCTCATGATTTAAACGGGAATAGCATTTCGCGTCGCGTAATCTTGTACAATTTCCCGCAGTGACGACATGCGCGATTCTACACTGATATGCGGCGTTATGGTTTTGGCTAAATCCGATGCATCCAGTTTCAGCAGCGCGGCCTTTACAGGGCCAATTCCCGTAACCGGCATTGAAAGTGTGCGGTAACCCAGCGCCGCCAAAGTAATCGCTTCGAGAGGCCGGCCCGCGATTTCGCCGCAAACAGAGACAGGTGTCTTATTCAAATCACAGCGATCCGCGATAAATTTAAAAACCGATAGCGCTGAGGGATGCAGGGGATCATAGCGGTCCGAAACCCGAGCATTATCCCGGTCCGCTGCGAAGAAAAATTGCATAAGATCATTTGCGCCCACACTGACAAAATCCGCATGATCACATACTGCCGAAACTTGCCACGCCAGAGACGGCGTCTCCAACATCACGCCGATTTCAATTTTTTTCGGCAGGTCTAAATCCAAAGACTCGGCTCGATCGATCTCTCGATCAAATAATGCACGTGCGGCAATCATTTCATCCACCGTCGTCACCATTGGGAACATAACCCGCAAATGCCGATTTGCGCCAGCCGCGACGAGCGCACGAAGCTGATAACGCATTAAGCCCGGACGGTCCAAGGCAATCCGAATGGCGCGCCATCCAATGGCAGGATTTTCTTCTGGAACCGGGTCAACATATGGTAAAATTTTATCCCCGCCCAAATCGAGCGTTCGGAAGGTTACAGGACGCTCTCCCGCAGCATCAATTGCATCACGGTAAAGCGCGGTTTGTTCTTTCAATTTAGGCATGAAATCACTGACCATAAATTGAAATTCGGTTCGAAATAAACCAATCCCATCCGCCCCGACTTGATCGAGTTGCGGCAGATCCACCAGAAGCCCCGCATTTAATTGCAAAGAGATAGCTTGACCATCGCGCGTCACCATCGGCTCAAGTTTCAAGGCATCATAAGCGCGCGCCAGTTCACCTTTTACATTCATACGTAAGGCGAAACTCTCGTCGACCGTTTGCAGCGGCCGGACATGAACCAGTCCAGACTCGCCGTCGACCAAAACTGTATCGCCCGTCTCAATCAAATCCAAAATACCGTCGGCGCGCCCCACCAGTGGAATGCCCAGCGCGCGGCAAATAATAGCGGCGTGGGAACTTGCAGAGCCTTCCTCTAATACGATACCACGCAATGTCTGGCGGTCATAATCCAATAATTCCGCTGGCCCGAGTTCACGCGCAAATAAAATAGCATCTTTTGCGACTTTTCGATTGCCCGGTTCTAATTGTTCTCCGCCCAGCGCCCGAATCAACCGGTTCGCCAAATCTTCCAAGTCATGCAACCTTGCGCGCAAATACGGATCACGGGCTTTCATCAGGCGCGCCCGATGTTCATTGCGCACCCGTTCAACGGCGGCTTCTGAGGTCAGGCCCGAAGAGACAGCCTCGCGCAAACGTCCGACCCATTTTCGATCATAGGCAAACATGCGGTAGGTTTCATAAATTTCTTTCGAGGCTCGAGACAAAGACGCCGCTTCGCCCGACACCATCGCATCAACACTGGCGCGCAAGATTTTAATACCGTCTTCTAATCGGGCTTGTTCAACGGAAATATTCTCGGCCAGCAAATTTGACGGCGCAACCGGCGGTAAATGCAAATGCGCCGACCCGCGAACAAGACCTGGCGCGTAGGCTTTGCCTTCAAAGGTTTCTGGCTTTACCGGCGCAAGCGTGATTCCTTTGAGGGCCGCTTTCTTTCCGCCAATCCGCTCATCATCAATAATAATTTCTGCAAGCACCATAGCCACGGTTAGAAGATCTTCAACCTCACTTTCCGTAAAGCTGCGTGCCTGCTCACTTTGAACGACTAAAACGCCCAATGTACGACCGCCGCGTAAAATAGGAACGCCGAGAAATCCATAAAAAGGATCTTCACCTGTTTCGGGACGGTAAGAAAACAACGGGTGACTTGGCGCATTCGCTAGGTTGAGCGGTCGTGCTGTTAAGGCGACATGGCCGACAAGACCTTCGCCAGGTTTCATCCGTGTTTTGTGAACAGCGGATTTTTTCAATCCTTCCGTGGCAGATAATTCAAGCTCTGCGCCTGGACGTAATAAATAGATTGAGGCGACCTTGACCTGCATAGAAGATTGAATGGCCGCGACAAATTCATCCAATCGCTTTTGAACAGATTCCGTTCCCGCCATAGCTTGGCGAATGGCTTGCATAAGTTTCAAGGTAGGTTTGTTTATGGTCGCTTCACCTGTCATGCATTTACACTAGCAGGCAAGAATTGGAAAATCTCATAAAAATCTATTCATAGCTGGTTAGATTTTATATGCATTAAAAGACGGTGTAAAACTCCGCACTTAATCGGTTTCAGTTGCGTCAGTCGCATCCTCATCAGGCCGTGATGGGGCGCGACCCATAACTGCCTCTTCGATATGGATAATAACGCGGCGGGCCGATAAATCGATTTTGGGGACCGCGGCTTTCGTAAAGGGGTGAAAAAAGCTGGCTTGAGTGTCAGCCGATTTCACAGGCTTGATTTCCAGCATTGGACCGGCACCAAAATCATGAACATCCACTATACTGCCAATGCGCCTTCCGTCGGTCGACTTCACGTCAATCCCTATCAAATCCGCATGATAAAACTCATCTTCATCCGTCTCAGGCAAGACATCCCGGGGGATAAATAGCTGCGTACCTTTCAGGCTCATGGCCTGCTCGCGCGTCTTAATTTCGGGCGAGCGCATAGTGAAAGCCTTGTTGATAGGACGCGGATTTTTGGGCGTTAAAACAACTTGCCCATCCGCGCCCAGCAAAGGGCCGTAAATAGAAAAATCTGCGGGGTTCTGGGTGAAGGATTTAACTTTCACCGCGCCGTGAACGCCATGCGCGCCAACGATAATCGCAACGCAGGTCAATCTATCCTTAGACGGCGCGCTCAGAGCTTCGCCTTAATCTCATCAACCAAATCAATTTTTTCCCAAGAAAACTCACCATTAGGTCCAGGCTCACGGCCAAAATGACCATAGGCCGCACTGGATGCATAAATCGGCTTATTCAAGTCGAGATGTTTCCGAATGCCGCGCGGCGTCAAATCCATGACCTGCCGGATAATAGTTTCAATCCGATCACCACTGATCGGGTTATTGTCATCAACATTGACATATATGGACGTCGGGCTCGCAACACCAATGGCGTAGCTCACTTGGATTTCAACCCATGGCGCAACACCCGCTGCCACAAGATTCTTTGCAAGATAACGTGTCGCATAAGCTGCTGAACGGTCAACCTTTGTTGGATCTTTCCCAGAGAACGCACCGCCGCCATGCGGGGCCATTCCGCCGTAAGTATCCACGATAATTTTACGGCCCGTCAGGCCTGCATCGCCGTCAGGCCCGCCGATGACAAATTTACCTGTCGGATTGATGTGGAAAATCGTATTATCAGTAATCCAACCCGTCGGTAGTACCTCTTCAATATAAGGCTTTACACGCTCAGCAATGGCGCGGCTGTCAAGCGATGCGTCCAAATGCTGCGTCGATAAAACAATCGCTGTCGCTTCAACCGGACGGCCATTGTGATAGCGGACAGTAACTTGAGATTTGCTATCCGGACCTAGCCAATCCTGACCCTCGGATTTGCGCGCCTCGGCCAATCGCGAGAGTATTTTGTGCGAATAATGCACTGGCGCAGGCATAAGCGCGCCCGGGACGTCCAAAGACGCATAACCAAACATGATACCTTGATCGCCTGCGCCTTCTTCTGTGTGAAGCCCCGTATCCGCATCAACGCCCTGCGCAATATCTACGGATTGCGGATGAAGAAGCACGTCAATATCAGCATGTTTCCAGTGAAAGCCGTCTTGCTCATAGCCGATGTCTTTAATGGCTTCGCGGGCTAAGGCTTCGATGCGCTCTGGGGTAATTGAAGAGGGTCCGCGTGTTTCGCCGGCAATAACAACACGGTTTGTCGTCGTAAGCGTTTCCGCCGCGACTCGGACCTGCCACGGGTCCATGCCCTCTTTAATGGCTTCGCGGAAGAATAGGTCGACGACTTCGTCAGAGATTCGGTCTGAGACTTTATCCGGATGACCTTCCGAAACTGATTCAGATGTAAATTCGTAAGTTTGGCGGCTCATGGCTCGCTCCTCGAGTTTAAGGCTCTTCGCTTTTTATTTTTATTTAGAGGCTTGGATGAATGAACGGCCCCATCATTAAAGCCGTTCCAAAATATGTGTGAATTAATATCTGTAATGCTCCGGCTTATAGGGGCCATCTTTTGACACACCGATATAATCCGCTTGCTCTTTACTCATCTCAGTAAGCTTCACGCCGATTTTTTCGAGATGCAATCGCGCGACTTTTTCGTCCAAATGCTTGGGCAACATATAGACTTTATTTTCGTATTTCTTCGTCTTGGCTTTGCTATCTTCCCAGAGCTCGATTTGCGCAAGAACTTGGTTCGTGAAAGACGCGGACATCACGAAACTTGGGTGACCCGTTGCATTCCCAAGATTGAGTAAACGACCTTGCGAGAGCAAAATCATACGATTGCCCTTAGGGAAGGTAATCATATCGACTTGGTCTTTGATATTTGTCCACTCAAGATTTGAAAGTGCCGCCACTTGGATTTCATTGTCAAAGTGACCAATATTGCCGACGATCGCCATATCCTTCATCTCGCGCATATGCTCGAGGCGGATAACGTCTTTATTGCCAGTTGTGGTAACAAAAATATCGGCGTCCGCCACCGTGTCTTCCAGTGTCGTCACTTCAAAGCCGTCCATTGCCGCTTGAAGCGCGCAAATCGGATCAATTTCTGTCACCTTAACCCGCGCACCCGCACCGCGAAGCGACGCAGCAGATCCTTTACCGACATCGCCGTAACCGAGAACAACAGCCGTTTTACCGGCCATCAT
>CAZKHC010000053.1:0-12302 GCA_964552135.1 uncultured Algimonas sp.
ACTGGATTTAATCCCCCGGATTAAATCCGGACGTTGCGCGTCTGACCGGCACGGATCAACTGTGGGACCCCCAACCGTTGCATCAAAAACCATCGCCGCAGGATTATCACTTGCGTAAAATAAATTTTCTACTTTGGTATTCCATCGTGAGTACCGATCCTGCGGGCATGTCCTGCTTAAATAATACTCAAGCCGACCCCTGTTGAAACCACGGATTCAACGAGATGGGCGGTAAGCCTAACCCTATGCCCGACGCTGGGCTGCTCAAAACAAACATGAAAAAGGCTAGGATGAAAACATCCTAGCCTTGGTGTCCTGATTTCCAAAAGACATGCGATGCGCAGCCTATTCGGAAGATGATTGGGTCTTAAATTAGCTCTTAATTGTTAGGCCGTTAGAATCTTTAAACTTACCCAAAATAATCATAATAAAGTCGATGAGTGTCCAAATTCCCAATCCGCCTACCGTGATTAATTGCAGAATGCCGGTTCCGATTTTTCCGACGTAAAATCGGTGTACGCCAAATACGCCTAAAAAGAAACACAATAGGATCGCAGGTACGAATCCTTTAGGGCTTTTTACTTCATCCATTTTTCTCTCCTCAGTTAATCTTTTGGCCAGGGTGGCAAATGACTTTACCCTCTCTACCAGATAGAAGGCTAAACCTGAGCGAAGAGGATTTCAACTCGAAGTTATCATTTTCCCTTATTTTTTAGTGAGTTCGCTTGAACGGGCTGCGGGGTTTCAAGAACCAATACATAGCTTTCTTCTAATCGATCCGTCGCTTCTAATAATTGCGTGAGTGTTCCAAAGGTCGTCGTGAAGACCTTTTCTTCGTGGTCGTCCAAGATTAAACGCTCATCAATCATGGGGCCAAAATGTCGGCGAATGGCCGAGACTTTTAGCTCAGTTGGCGTAATCGTTTGTGCCAGTTTATCGCGTAAAAGACTGCGGTCCGTCGACTCCCAAATGGCTCCAGCGATCGCATAGAGCATCAGCTCATTACAATTCTGCCACCGTAAATCGAGCGGATTAGAAATCAGGGAATAATCTGCTTGATGGACCGCGTGATATTCGGGACTTTCGAGAAAATCATAGAGCAGTTCTTGCGTCGCTTTATCCGGAATGAGTACCCCTGAATCGCGTTCTTGCAGCAGGCGTAAAAAGTCAGCGGGCGTGTCCGTCACTAGCGAAGACCGCAAGCGATTTTCCTCGCCGTGATAAAGATTATAGACATCATAACCGCCTGCCGCGTTTCGGCGAAAGAATGCGCTATGGGTGAACTTGACGCCGTCTGGGAGTTTGTTGCGGGTCTGTCCCGCCCGAGAGACAATCGCGAGTTTGACGTCTTTACGTGCCAGCTCATCGAGAATTTGCTGGCCATAATCTTCGAGGGTTTCGCGGGGGAAGAGTGGGTCGCCGCTATCTGTTGAAGCGACATAACCCGCATAAACAGTTCGGATATGCCAGCCATATCCAAAGACGGCAATCAGGAGCGACGCGATAAGGGCGGTTATCAATTTGGCGCGAAAGGTCAAATTATGGAGCTCACAAATCAAACTCCCCCACGACAGGAACATGGTCGGACGGTTTGACACCTTCGCGGATCATTTTATGGATGTCGATGCCTTGCGCACGGTCAATCGCTTGCGGAGAGCATAGGAGGTGGTCGATGCGAATGCCCTCATTATTTTGCCAAGCGCCGCGCTGATAATCCCAAAATGTATATTCGCCGTCCTGTCCGTTAAATTGATCGAAGAGGTCATACAGACCCAGATGTAAGATTGCGCGGTAAGCGTCATGGGTTTCTTGCCGATAGGCGGCGTCGCCCCACCAACCGCGCGGATCATGCGTATCGCCAGCGCGCGGGATGACATTATAGTCACCGGCAAGAATAAGTGGTT
Source organism: uncultured Algimonas sp. (assembly GCA_964552135.1). Lineage (GTDB taxonomy): Bacteria > Pseudomonadota > Alphaproteobacteria > Caulobacterales > Maricaulaceae > Litorimonas. The sequence continues at coordinate 1,905 of CAZKHC010000053.1, forward strand.
CTTCAAAGGTCAAAAGCTCTGCGGCATGTGTCCGCAATCGGTCCATCCATTTGAGCTTATAAGCATATTTGGCGGTCTGCGCGCCGTCCTCTTCTACGGGATTACCATTTGGAAGATAAATGGACGCCACGCGGACGGCGCCGCGCGGTGTAGACACAACCGCTTCTATATAGCGGGCTTGCTCATCATCCTCATCACCGGGAAGCTCGCAGCGAACATCTTCGAGGGGAAGCTTTGAGAGCAAGGCAACACCATTGTAACTTTTCTGACCATGGGTCTCGATGTGATAGCCCAGCGCTTCAATTTCGAGGCGGGGAAAACCCTCGTCGACGGTTTTGATTTCCTGCAAGCAAGCCACATCGGGTTGTTCGGCTTCCAGCCATGCGGTCACGGCGTGGAGCCTCGCCTTGATAGAGTTCACATTCCAAGTTGCAATTTTCATTAGTCGCCCAGTGCTATTAAAATTCTTGAAAGAATAAAGATGCCCAAAAGGAACAGCCATACCTTCCCGGAACCGCCAGATTTTGTTTCCGGAATAGGAACCGAGCCAGGACGATGTTTGCGCACCATCATTCGGCGTCCCAGCCATTCCACTTGATGGCCTCGATGATAGCCTTGCGTGTTGACTTGATCCCAACTCATTGTTTTGAACAAAGACGCCGCGATAGACGGAGAAAATTTCTGATGAATTTTCTCGGGCGTGTCATAGAGCGGATTTTCATGATCATAATAACCTTGAAACCGAAGGATTGACTCGAGGAGCAAATGTTCAAAGTCGACATAATCATCAATGTCTAATTGGCGTGCTTTTCGGAATAATATATTCCAATTTTCGCGTTTATTATAATTTTCGGGTTTTTCGAGAAGGGTCTCAATCAAATCAATTAAGGGCGGCGCTTTGGGCTCTTCTGGCGCCGTGACTTGTATGGGCGCATTTAGAGCGGGTGTGGGGCCAATAGAATAGCTTGTATCCGCTATCGTTTCCGCCGTCTCCGGCGGCGGCGCATCGAGACTGGATGTTGGGCCAATTGCATAAGCGGTGTCCGATCTAGGCGCCTCATCCGGAATTAAATCTTCATAAGTCAGGCTATCCACGTCGGCGGGCCCTTCTGGTTGCGAAGTTTCGCGATCACCCTCCGGCGGGCTTGCCTGTTGGGCTTGCTCAGCTTGCCATGCTGCATTTTCGGCTTCGCGGGCCACGATATTTAGGGCGATATCATGGGCGTCGCGTAACCGCATGAACCCGTCTGGATCATCTTCCGGACGTGTGACTTTCAGCATTTTTGAATAGGCGCGTTTCACGGTCTTTCGGTCTGCTGGCGGCGCGTCGAGCCCCAGCACTTCATAATATGCGAGCTGTGCTGCCACGTTCTAAAAAACATCCAGACTGTCAATCTCGTCGAGAAATTCTATCACATTGGTCCGGGCGAGTTTAATATCGGTCGTGTTTTGCTTGGCGAGCACTGCTTCAAAATGCACGAGGTTATTTTCTATAGCCGTTCGTAAATCTCCGAGGTGATTTTCGTAAGCCGCTTTCAATCGGTTTATGATGGCGGCATTTTCCGCGACATCACGGGGGTGAATTTTTAACTTCTCGAGTTCCTTTAGGCGCTTAGCGATTTCAGCTTGGCTGAGACTGCCGGGATTGCCTTCCAAAATAAGTTGCTTCGTTTCGCCGGTCGAAAGAACCGTGACGAGGACTTCTAATACGCCGGACACATCATAGGTGAAACGGACTTCGAAATCCTGCGTTTTGCCTTTGTCCTTTGGAACTTTCAGTTTGATTTCGCCGAGCGGCACATTGTCTTCCACGCGGGGGCTTTCGCCTTGAAAAATTCGCAGAGTGACATCGGTCTGCCCGGGATGCAGCGTTGAATAAGGTTCAACGCGCGACGCAGGAATGACGGTGTTGCGTTCAATAATGGGTTGGAAATAACCACCTTCCCACTGTTTCAGGCCCGTTTGTTTGGCGATTTCAGTTCCTAAAGTGAAGGGGCATACATCAGTCATGACGATGTCTTCCAAAGCTTCATGTCGATCCAGCAAGCCCGATTGAACACCTGTTCCAAGGGCAATGACTTCGTCTGGATCGATACTATGCTCAGGGAATTTTTTCAGGAGCTTTGTCACCATTGCGCGGATAACGGGCATCCGCGTTGCGCCGCCCACAAGGATGATACGCTCAATGTCTGCACTCTTGAGGCCTGCATCGGAGATGGCTCTCTGGAGCGGCATTCGCATGCGAGATTGTAGCTTTTGTGTCAGGTCTTCGAATGTTTGCCGGCTGATGGTTAGGGACTCTTCGCTCTTACCTTTGACATATTTAACGGTGACCTCGTGTTTGTCGGTCAATGCGAGCTTTGCTTTATTCGCCAGATTACGTAGGCGGCCCAAATCTTTGGGTTTCATTTTATCGCGGGAGGTTCCGAGCTGTTCGATAAAGTAATCTTCGACAGCAGAGGTGAAATCCTCTCCCCCCAAAAACGCATCTCCTGCGCTGGAGCGGACCTCCATAACGCCGTCAAAAATCTCAAGTATAGAGACGTCAAATGTGCCGCCGCCTAAATCAATGACGAGGAATGTATTTTCGTCTTCTTTGGCAGACAATCCATAGGCGAGGGCTGCTGCAGTGGGTTCGTTGATAAGACGCTCGACCTTGAGGCCCGCCATTTTTCCAGCTGCATAGGTGGCCTTGCGCTGGATGTCATTGAAATAGGCTGGAACTGAAATAATGGCGCGGTCGACGGATTGCCCAAGATGCGCTTCAGCGTCCTCCTTTAATGACCGGAGAACGAGCGCGGAGAGGTCTTCGGCCTTGTAATGTTTCTTACCTAAGGAATGGGTCTTCGCCGTTCCCATGGCGCGTTTGAACCGCGCGACAGTTTTTTCTGGATGGGTGATCAGGCGATGTTTCGCGGCTTCGCCAACGAGAACGTCACCAGAATCAGAGATTCCGACGACGGACGGAGTCAAAAATGTTCCGGCGCTATTGCGGATTAACTCTGGCCCGTCATCTGTAAAAACAGAGATAAGGGAGTTCGTCGTGCCGAGATCGATTCCGACAAGTGCCATAACAGCGCCTTTGTAGAGATTTTCTGTTATGTTTTTCGTCCCGTCTGACCTCGTTTAAGTCAAGACCTCGGGTTCAAATAACCCGTATATCGTGTGTAATTTAGCGATTTTAATCGGGCGTGGAAATCTATGTAATCTCGTCAGTTTCCCAATATCGCAAAAATAAAGGCTCCCAATTGGGAGCCTTTGCAGAAGTAGGTTTCAGTTCAATTAGTGGCGGCGCCGGGATCGAATGGATCTCTTGCCAAAGGATCGTCCGCCAAAAGCACTCCGGCTGCGGAAAGACCGTCTGCTGCTGAAGCCTCGATGTCCGAAAGATCGACTGTTGCCAAATCGGCTAAAACTGCGGCGATTGGAAAATCTATTTTGACCGTAATAGCCGTAATCATAATATCCGAATTGGTTTCGGCCGTTGAAGCTTCGGTTATTGAAACGTCGGCGGTTATTAAAACGACGATTATTTCCGCTATCCGCAATAGCTGCGCCGGTTGCGCCGCCGATTAGGGCGCCAACAATTGCGCCTTCTGTACCATTTCCGCGTCCTGCGACTTCTGAGCCGATGACGCCGCCAACTATGGCACCAATAGCTCCGCCAACAAGTTGGTCATTATTATTGTCCTGACGCACGACTTGATTGCGTTGATTAAAGTTAGATTGTTGTGCGAAGGCGGGGGCGGAAATCGCGCCTGCCAAAGCAATAGCTGCGAGTGTTGCAAGGCTAGTTTTCTTCATAATGTTGAACATGTTGTTCTCCTTCGTGATATCTAAATCTCGCATGTGCTGGAAAGATTAGCTATTCACTCTCAGACACATGAACGTCAGGCCGAGATGTCAGCGCCTCACATTTACGGGATTGGCCGAATAGAATGTTTGCGCATGTGAGGCTTGCTTTTTGCCGCCGCGCGCCACATATCGCGCTTCAAATTCATCCCTGATTTTAATGAGTGATTTATGGCCCGCCAATTCTGCTATCATATGCAAGGTCTGACGAAGAAATTCGGCAATAAGACCATTCTGGATAATGTGCATCTGTCCTTCTACCCAGACGCAAAAATTGGCCTCATCGGTGTGAACGGTGCAGGTAAATCGACGCTCATGAAAGTCATGGCCGGCGTCGACACAGAAGTCACAGGCGAACATTGGGCCGCCGAGGGGGTCAAAGTCGGATATCTCCCGCAGGAACCAAAGCTGGATTCCGACAAAACCGTTTGGGAAAACGTTATTCAAGGCTGCGAAGATAAGGCCATCTTTGATGAGTATAATAAAGTCGCAATGGATATGGCCGAAGAATATTCCGATGAGCTGATGGAAAAAATGACGGCCTTGCAAGAGCAGGTTGATGGCCGCGATGCCTGGGATATTGATTCCAAGATTGAAATGGCGATGCAGGCCCTGCGCTGCGCGCCAAAAGACAGCGGCGTGACGTCGCTCTCCGGTGGTGAGTCTCGTCGTGTGGCTTTATGCCAACTTTTGCTATCCAAACCGGATTTGCTGCTCCTTGATGAGCCGACCAACCATTTGGATGCCGAAACGGTTGCTTGGCTCGAGAATTATCTCGTGAGCTATAAGGGCGCGATTATCCTTATTACCCATGATCGCTACTTCCTCGACAATATTACAAATTGGACTTTGGAAATCGACCGTGGCCGCGCGCATCCGCATGAAGGTAACTACTCCTCTTGGCTAGAAGCCAAAGGCAAGCGTATGGACCAAGAAGGACGCGAAGCGGATTCAAAGACTAAGGCCCTTAAGCGTGAACTCGAGTGGATTCGCTCCAACCCGAAAGCGCGTCAGTCAAAGTCGAAAGCGCGTATCAGTGCTTATGAAAAACTCCGTGATGAAGCTGAGAACGAAGTCGTCTCTCATGCTGAAATTCGTATTCCAATGGGTGAGCGGCTTGGTAATATCGTGGTTGAGGCCAACAAAGTCTCTAAGGGCTTTGGCGATAAGCTCCTAATTAAAGATCTCTCATTCAAACTTCCGCGCGGGGGTATTGTCGGTGTGATTGGTCCGAACGGGGCTGGTAAAACGACATTGTTCAAAATGATAACGGGCGAGGAAACCCCAGACGAGGGAACCTTTAAAACAGGCGAAACCGTCGAGCTTGGTTATGTTGATCAAAACCGCGCCGCGCTCGACCCGTCTAAGAATGTTTGGGAAGCGATTTCTGATGGTTTGGATATAATCCAAATGGGTAAACGCGAAGTGCCATCTCGCGCCTATGTTGGAGCTTTTAATTTCAAAGGCACGGATCAGCAAAAAAATGTCGGACAGTTATCCGGAGGAGAACGTAACCGCGTTAACCTCGCGAAGATGCTGACGCGTCCCGCAAACTTGTTGCTCCTCGATGAGCCGACCAATGATTTGGACCGCGAGACATTATCATCGCTTGAGATTGCTTTGGAGAAATTCCCGGGTTGCGCCGTGGTGATTTCGCATGATCGCTTCTTCCTGGACCGCGTCGCAACGCATATTCTCGCTTACGAGGGGGATAGTCATGTGGAGTGGTTTGAAGGCAACTTTGCCGACTATATTGAAGATAAAAAGCGCCGCCTCGGCCCCGATGCAGATATGCCGAAGAAATTGAAATTCGTGAAATTCGATAGATAACTGGGGTTAGTTCGAGTCAATTTTGAAAATAATCTTTCGTTAACCATAAGTTTTAACGGAAAATTAACACACTTCGTTAACACTTCCTTAAGAAATCCTAAGGGAGGGTTAAATGCTCGTGCAATCCATATTGTCGCGTATCGCTGTGGTTTGCGGTTTGGCTCTTGTTATCGTGGCTTTGCCGTTTTTACTTCTGCTCAGCGTTGACGGGGATTGGTTCGAAGCCCAAACGCTGGCAACAACTGAGCCTTCGGCAAAAGTCACGCCAACCTCCGTTCAAAATGAAATTGCCGAAGAGCCAAGTGTTCAAATCGCGAGTTTATCTGTTGGTACAGCGAAGCCAAACCCAAATAGGATTGATTTTCCAGCACCGCTTCAAGCCAGCACAAAAGACTATATTGAGATGGCGTCAGACCTTGCAAAGCAGAGGCAATTTAAACAGGCGCTAGGAGCCTTGGATCAGATTCACGCCTCAAATCGAAATGACTATGCCGTCAAATTTCTCGAAGCCCGAATTTTGTCCTGGTATGGCAAACACGCGGAGGCGGGTCACCAATTTGAGACTTTGCGCGGACAATATCCCGAAAACTTAGATATATTAGTGTCCTATGGATATCTAAAATTCTATCAAAGAAATTATGTAGAAGCAGAAGCTCTATTTGTTGAAGTTTTAACACGTAATCCAGATTATCACGACGCCAGAACCGGCCTTGACCGCTCAAGAACGGCCAACAAAAGGAACTAAACCGCAAGAGCTTGTTTAGATGCTTCGACTAATGTCGAACGACTGACTGCGTTAATTTTGTTCGGTTTGGATAGATCTATGAGACGTCTTGCCTGTCTGGTGGCTATTATTGTTGCGGCTTGCGCGCCTGTTAAGCAGGAGGCTTCGGCCCAAACGCCGCCCATTATTGTTGATCAATTTGGCTATCTCCCAGCTTTGAATAAGGTCGCGGTCATCAAAGATCCCAAAGTCGGGTTCGATTCCGGACGGTCATTTACACCAGGACAGCGATATGCCGTTATCAATCGGCAAACAGGACAAGCCGTTTTTACCGGACAGCCGCGCGTATGGAAAAATGGGAAAGTCGATGAAGCGTCGGGCGATCGTATCTGGCATTTTGATTTTTCGTCGGTGCGGGCACCGGGGCGATATGTCATTCGGGATATAGATCGCCGCGTTGACAGTTATGAATTTGAGATTTCCCCGACGGTCTATACGCCGGTTTTAAAAACCGCCTTCAAAACAATGTATCTCCAGCGCGCAGGTTATGAAAAACGCACGCCTTTCGCGCCGCGCGGTTTCGCGGATGGCGCCAGTCATGTTGGGCGAGGGCAAGACTCGCAGGCGCGCTTATTCAACCGAACGCGCGATGGATCGACTCAGCGCGATCTGCGCGGCGGGTGGTATGATGCGGGGGACTATAATAAATACACGAGCTGGACGGCGAATTACGTTATGTCGCTCCTTGGGGCTTATTTGGAAAACCCCAGAGTCTGGACGGATAATTTCGGGATACCTGAATCTGGGAACGGAACGCCAGATGTCTTGGATGAGGTCAAATGGGGTCTGGACTGGCTCGAACGAATGCAAAATCAAGACGGCGCAATGTTGTCCATTTTGGCTCTGGATGCTGCGTCGCCGCCGTCTGCCGCTAGAGGGCCTAGCCGATATGGTCCTCCAAACTCATCGGGTACGATTGCCTCAGCTGGGGCTTTTGCGATGGCAGCGAAGGTCTACCGCGATGTTCCAGGGTATCAGGCCCACGCACAACGTTACGCGTCGCGTGCAGAGAAAGCCTGGCGCTGGGTCGACAAAAACCCGCGCGTGAAATTCTGGAATAATGATGCGCGCAGTCAATCGGAAGGTTTAGGCGCAGGGCAGCAAGAAGTTGAAGCCGACGTCATGGCGAAGAAGCGGCTAATCTCCGCGATACACATGTCGGCGCTGACGGGTGATCCTTATTTTAACGGGGTCATTGAACGGCTTTACTCTAGCGTAAATCCAATGGACGCAGGAACGCCAAATGGCGGCCACGAAGCAACGATGGCCTTTGATATGCTCTATTATGCGCGGCTGCGGACCACACCTCCCGCCTTTGCGTCGCGAATTAAGAGGGACTACGAAACGCAGTTGATTGGTGGATATAATGGCTGGCCTAAAGTCTCGTCTGTTGAAGATCCCTATTTGGCCTATGTCGACGGTTATTGGTGGGGCAGTAATTCGGTCAAAGCCCTTCGAGGCGAAGTTTATACGCAAGCGATCAACGCGCGCGTCGGGCGGCAATCCCAGCTCGATTATCTAAATGCGGCGGTGGGGTATGTGAATTATCTGCATGGCGTCAATCCGCTCAATAAAGTCTATTTGTCGAATATGGGCGGGCTCGGCGCAGAGAATTCTGTCACGCAGTTTTATCATACTTGGTTTAAAGATGGCTCCCAATGGGATGAAGTGGGACGGTCCAGAATTGGCCCCGCGCCCGGATTTTTAGTTGGAGGTCCGAACCCCGGTTATGAGCGCGACCAGTGCTGCGCGACGGGATGCCCGGGAGAGGGCGCTCGGATGTGTCGATTGCCGATTAAGTCTCCACCAAGCGGTCAACCACCCGCAAAATCATATGCGGATTTCAATGAAGGCTGGCCGATAAATAGTTGGGCGGTTACGGAAAATTCGAATAGCTATCAGATTGCTTATATTCGATTGCTATCGAAATTCGCGCGGTAAAGCTAAGAATTCATATAAAGTTTTTTTTATATACATTTTTGTCGCAGTCTATTAAGCCCGCCACATGGACGCCATTGCGACATATCTTAAAACGCTTGGTCACCCCGACCGCTTGCGCATTTTGGCGCTTTTGGCCCAAGGTGAGTTGACGGTTAGTGAGCTGGTTCAAATCCTCGGCCTCTCTCAGCCGCGCGTCACGCAATATATCAAATCGCTGGAACAAGTCGGAATTGTTGAGCGGATGCGGGAAGGCAGTTGGGTGTTTTCTCGCCTGCGGCGCGGGACGGAAAGCCATTCCGCTATTTTGGCGGCGACCCTCGCGGCGCTGTCTGACAAGGATGCGCAGCTGAAGGCGGACCGCGAAAGCCTCACTCAAGTTCGTGCGGAGAGGTCCAAACAAGCGGAAGCCTTCTTTGCCTCTGTCGCGAATGACCACGATCAACTTGGCCATGAATATCTACCGCAAGCCGATATTGAAGCCGCGTTGCTCGATTTAGTTTCGGGTCTAGAGTTTTCGCGCATGGTTGATTTGGGCACGGGCACGGGGCGGATGCTCAAGCTCTTTGCTCCGCATATCCGTAGCGGCGTTGGGGTAGATGATAGCGTCGAAATGCTGCGTGTGGCGCGGCACACGCTGTCGGATGATGAATATATGCATATTTCCGTGCAACAAGCGGATTTGCAAGATGCACCAATGAAAGACGAAGCGGCTGATTTGGTAACGCTTCATCAGGTTCTTCATTTTCTCGATGACCCTGGACATGCGGTTGGCGAAGCGGCGCGACTACTTGGACCTGAGGGCCATGTATTGATCACTGATTTCGCGGCGCATGACATTGAGAGTTACCGCGAGAATTATGCCCATCGCCGTCTTGGATTTAGCGACTTAGATATGTCGAATTTTTTGAATAAAAGTGGATTTGAGTTGACGCAAACCCGCAGCCTACCGGCAACCGATCCGCAAACGCCTGATGTTAAAATCTGGCACGCAGTTAAACGAAATAAACCGCTTTCAGCGACAGGATAAGCCATGAATGCGCGCCTCCCTCTACGTGATCCGAATGCCCCTGTTGGTGCGATTGCGCGAACCTCTGCGGAATCGCCTGATTTGAAAGTCAGCTTTGAATTCTTCCCGCCGAAAAACCAAAAAATGGAAGATAAACTCTGGACGTCGATTGAAAAACTTGCGCCGCTTTCGCCCGATTTTGTTTCTGTAACTTATGGGGCAGGCGGCTCTACACGCGAGCGGACGCATAGAACCGTCTCGCGCATGGTGAGCGAAACAAATTTTTCCCCAGCTGCGCATTTGACCTGCGTGGATGCGACACGAGAAGAAATAGACCAAGTTGCGCGGGATTATTGGGAGGCAGGCGTCCGACATATCGTCGCGCTGCGAGGGGATCCCTCGGACGGTATTGGCGAAACTTATTCCCCACATCCGGGCGGATATGCCTATGCGAATGATCTGACCGAAGGTTTGAAAAAGATCGCCGATTTCGAAGTTTCCGTTTCGGCCTATCCGGAGCAACATCCTGAGAGTTCAAATTGGTCCGTTGAGATTGATAATTTGAAACGGAAAATTGATGCGGGCGCCACGCGCGCTATTACGCAGTTCTTCTTCTCGCCTGATATTTTCTGGCGGTTTCAGGACCGCGTTTTAGATGCAGGGATTGATATTCCGATTGTACCGGGATTGATGCTTCAGCCGAATTTCAAAGGGTTAGCGCGCATGTCTAAAATGTGCGGCGTCGCCGTGCCGGATTGGTATGCAGGTCTGTTTGACGGATTGGATGGCGACCCTGTGACGCGTGATATGCTGACGGCGACTCTGGCGGCGGAACTTACAGCAGAGCTCCGTGACCGCGGCGTTGACCACTTTCACCTTTATACGCTTAACCGAGCGGAAATTGCAGTGTCCGTTAGCCGTGTGTTAGGTTTGCATCATCGCAAAACAGGAAGCGCCGTAGCATGATGAAAAACCCGAGAAACCT
>CAZKHC010000054.1:0-1994 GCA_964552135.1 uncultured Algimonas sp.
TTATGGGGATAGAGTCATTCATGTCAAAGCGCATTTTTGAATGCGCGTACATGCGATATGATGAGGGCGCGATGTCATAAGCGCTAATTTTAGGAAGGTGAATTCAACGCTTACTTTAGTGCGCCCAGAAGCCAATTAAACTGACGAACTCGTTTGAAGCCTGTCAGCCCAGCTTTGTTATAGGGGTCCTCTGTGAGCCACGCCTCGACGGTTGTTAAATCGGCGGCCTCAACAATCATGAGGCTGCCACGCATATCCCCTGCATCATCGAGCCAAGGGCCAGCGGAGATGAGCTTCACATCCGGGCTGCTTTGCACCCACGTCAGATGGGCTTCGCGGGCATTCATGCGGATATCCAGACTGTCTGCTTTGTCTTCGGTATAGATGAGAAAATGCGTCATGATTTTGGTCCTCGCTTGCCAAATCCGGATTTTGGAGACGCCGCGGCTGCGGCACTATCTAGCGGCCAACGGGGCCGTGCGGGGGCGTCATAGCCATCAATCATGCCCGCCGCTAAACGTTCTGCGCCCGCAAGGGCAATCATGGCGGCATTATCGCCGCAGAATTTTAGCGGAGGCGCGATGAAATCAAAGCCGCGCTTTTCCGCGAGTATTTTCAACCCCAGACGCAATTCCGTATTCGCTGCGACGCCGCCCGCGACGACTAATCGCGCTTGCTCTGTCTCTCCCGTGCTACGCCGATAAAGCGTCATGGCTTTGCCGACCCGGTTAAGCATGGTGTCGGTCATAGCGCGCTGAAAACTGGCGGCAAGGTCGGCTTTGGCTGTATCGTTTTTATCGCTCGCTTCCCATGCCCGCGCGACGGCTGTTTTCAATCCCGCGAAAGAAAAATCCGCATGGTCGCGGCCCATCATTGGACGCGGAAGCTTAATCGCCAGCGAATTGCCCCGTTTAGCCCAATTTTGAACTTGCGGTCCGCCGGGGAATCCAAGGCCCATGACTTTGGCCGTTTTGTCAAAAGCTTCGCCCGCCGCATCATCGACCGTGCTGCCGAGGCGTTCATACTCCCCAAGGCCTTTCACAGAAAGCAGTTGCGAATGCCCGCCCGAAACAAGCAAGAGCAAATAGGGGAAGGGGCAGCTTTCGGTGAGGCGCGGGGAGAGGGCATGGCCTTCTAAGTGATTGACCGCAATGAGCGGTTTTCCCAGCGACATGGCGAGGCCTTTGGCGCTCAATAATCCCGTAATCACGCCGCCGATTAATCCCGGCCCTGCTGTTGCGGCAATGCCGTCAATCTCGTCCCAATTTCGTCCTGAGACCGTCAGGGCTTTTGAGATGATAGACTCGATTTTGCGCATATGGGCGCGGGCGGCTATTTCAGGCACGACTCCGCCATAGGGACGATGTTCCTCATCTTGGCTCGCGACGATATTTGAGAGCAGTTCAATCTGGCCGTCGTCATCGCGGCGAAGAACACTGGCCGCTGTTTCGTCACAAGAGGATTCTAGACCTAAGACGGTGAGTACAGCCTCACGGTTTTCAGTGGCTTGTTTCGCATCTATTTTCGGGGCATGTGCCATGGCGCTGACCTAAGGATTTATACGCAAAGATGCAATCATTTGGACTCACAATTGGAACGCGGGGGTCGCCGCTGGCTTTATACCAAGCGAGGCTTGTGCAGCGTTTGATTTGCGAGACGTCTGGACGGTCTTTGGAAGAGGTCAAAATCCAAATCCTGAAAACTTCCGGTGACACGATTAAAGGCGAACTGAAAGACTTTGGCGGGAAAGGATTATTTACGCGGGAACTCGAATTAGCCTTGCTGGACGGCTCCATCGATATGGCGGTGCATTCCATGAAGGATGTCCCGACGATCGGGCATAATGATCTGGCAATTCCTGCTATCCTGCCCCGCGCGGATGTGCGTGATGCGTTTATTTCTGTGAAATATGGTTCCATTGCGGATTTACCAAAAGGCGCATTGATTGGCTCGGCGAGTCTGCGGCGACGTGCTCAGCTTGCGGCCCTTAGGCC
>CAZKHC010000054.1:2094-11603 GCA_964552135.1 uncultured Algimonas sp.
CGGGCTTTCTTGCGGGCGCTGGATGGAAATTGCCGGACACCTATTGCAGCGCTGGCCAAATTGGACGGCGAGAGCCTGAGCCTGCAAGGCGAAATTTTAGCAAAGGACGGAAGTCTTCGCTTTGCGCAAGAGCGGGCCGCAACGGTTCGCTCAATAGATGAGGCTTATGTGCTGGGGTTTGAAATGGGCGAAGCCGTGCGGGGCGAAGTTGCAGGGCGGATCACATTTGATGATGTCTAAAGTCTGGCTCACAAGAACCCTTCCCGCCGCAGAAGACAGCGCGCAGCTGTGGCACGCGGCGGGCTTCGAGCCGATTACTGAGCCTCTACTTGCAATTGAATCCGTTGAGCACGAGGCCATATCTGGCGACGCCGTGATTATTTTTACCTCGAAAAACGGCGTGGACCATAGTGTTTGCAGTGGCCAGCGCGCGATTTGCGTCGGAGATGCGACGGCGGAAAAAGCACAAGCGGCTGGTTACTCCGATGTTGTCTCCGTTGACGGAACCTCCGAAGATATCACCTTATGGATTGCAGGAAACTTGCCCAAAACACAGGAGATTTGTCATGACTCCGGCTGGCATGTCCGGGGCAGCATTATTGAAGATTTGACTGAATTGGGATTTTCGGCGCGTCGCCGGATTGTTTATCGCTCAGTCCCATCTCCAAATTGGCCTGATAATGCGTTTTCATCTGTGGCCTTTTATTCTCCGCTGGCAGCACACACATTTGCCGAGATTGCCATCGACTTAGTCAAAGACCTTTCCGAACTGAGCGCTATTTGTATCAGTCCGGCCACGGCGGAAGAGCTATCGGGATTGGCATTGAAGGCCATCCATATCGCCAAACGCCCGCGCGAAGATGAACTGATTATGGCTGCAAAACTGGGCCGTGCTTCAAGGCTTGCGGTAAAGGGGTAAGGCACCCTAAGTAAGGCCCATGGATTATGAAGACATGATCGACGAGCCAGATGATTCTGCCAAGGGGGAGCCTGACCCCGACTCAGCGGCGGATGCGGTAGAGCCGCGCGCAAAATCGCCTTGGAAAGCTTTTATCTTAACAGGACTCATCGCGAGTTTGTTCGGGGCAGCGGGCGGCGGCTATGGGGTCTATGCTGGACTAAAATCACAAAGCCCGAGTTTAGCGGAAATTCCAAATGTTGATTTGTCGCCAATAGATACGAAACTCAAAAGCTTGACAGCCCGTCTAGATGCGGCGGAAGCGGACGTAAAAAAGGCCGTAAACCGGCCCTTTCCGAAGGCCGCATCAATTCCCGAGCCAGTGGATTTATCGGGATTGGAAAAAAGATTGGACGCGCTCGAATCCGCGCCGTCTCCGGAAATTGATCCCGCCGCTTTGACAGCCCTCAAGTCCGCACAAGACGATGGGTTTGACTGGCCGGATACATCCGGCCTTGAGACGCGCTTATCAGAGCTCGAGTCAAAGCTGGCGGAACAACCGGAAGCGACTGTGCCAGAAGGATTGGAAGCGCGCATTGAAACGCTAGAGGCCGACTTTGAAACGGCTAAGTCTGCAGAAAATTTGCCAGAAATTGACCCCGCCCGCGCCGCGAAAATCGAGGCAATTGAAGCGCGGCTGAGGGATTTGGAAAACCGACCGGCGCCTGCCGCAAAAATTGAACGTGTTTCAATTCTTGCCTTTCCCAAAGACGCGTTGATAGCGGCTGCTGAAGACAACGTTGAAGGCGGGTTATTTAAAAAGACATTATCTCGCCATGTTCGCGTGAAAGATGAGAATGATCCCATCGCCTTGATTGAAGGGATAGAAGCCGACATTGTGAAAGGCCGTCTTCAGGCTGCCGCAGATAAATTTGAACGCCTACCGGAGCCAATCCGCACGGTAGGACAAGCTTGGTACGAGAGTGTGAAAGCAAGTTTATGACGAAATATTTGATTGCAATTTTGGCATTCCTAGCGGCGCTTGCGGGACTTCTGCTTTGGGTCGGCGATGATAGTATGTTGTCGATTGCGTCATCGGCGACGTCGGGTGTTTTTGCTTTCGCTCCATTTGAAATTAGTTGGCAATTGGCAATTCTTGGTGCCGTCTTAGGGACATTAATTTTAATTGGATTATGGTCAGCTTTCTTATGGCTCTGGCGATTGCCGCGCCGCGTGAAATCTGGTGTTGGGCTGCGCCGCCGAAATCGCGCTCTGGATGCGATGGAAGAAGCCTTGCTCGCTGGCGCCGAAGGTGATGTGAAAAAAGCGCGTAAAAAAGCTGAGGTCGCGCGCGGACTGATCGGTTCTACGGAATTAGGCCGCGTGATTTCTGCCCTCTCTGCCGAAGCCGCAGGCGATCACGATGTGGCGGTAGAACATTACCAAGCCATGCTGGATAGCGAGAAAACGCGCGCGACGGGTCAACGTGGATTGGCGCAAAATATGCTCGCGACAGGCGATATTTCTGGCGCAATTGAACAATCTCGCGAAGCCTATATTGCCAATCCCGAGGCGCGCTGGGCGTTTGATACATTATTCAAAGCTGAAGTTGCTAATCACCAATGGACCGAGGCAGAAGACACGCTGGACACAGGTGAGCAGCGCAAACATGTTGATAAAAACATCGCCCGTCGTCGCCGCGCGGTTCTTAAGACTGCCGAGGCTGACCGGTTACATGACGAAGGAAGTTATGCGCCCGCCCTTGAGCTGGCTGTAAAAGCTGCTTCGCTCGCGCCGGAATTTTCGCCCGCTACGGCTCTGGCGGCCAAGCTTTATAAATTAACGGGGGAGCCGAAATCGGCCTCTAAACTGATTGAAAAAAGTTGGGGGAAGGCGGCCCATCCTGCGCTGGCCCTGTCATTCCTTGATATGCTCGACGGTGTCGAAAATAAAATAAGAGATAAGCGCCTGTCGGCTCTCGTGAAACAAGCGCCAAACCACCGCGAGACCAAAATCCTTTTAGCGGAAGATCACTTACGTCGAGGGGATGCTGTTAAAGCTTGGGCCCTTCTGAGCCCGCTTTTGCGAGAGGTTGAGGCGCCATCATCACGCCTCTGTCTTTTGGCAGCGCAATCCGAAGAGCGATTGAACAACCCGACGGACGCGCGGCTTTGGCTACAGCGCGCCGCAACGGCTCCGCGCGAAGCCGATTGGTCCGATTTGGACCCGAGCGGAGAGAGCTTTGATTATACACCTCAAGATTGGCGGCGATTGGTTTTTTCATTCGGAGATACGGGCGAACTGATTCATCCGCGCTTTGATAGCCGCGCGCCGCTGCGCATTCCGGGGATTGCGGAGGCTCTGCCTGCAGAGGCACTTTTAAGTGAAGCGGAAACACCGGCTCAACCAACTGTAAATATGCCCGGCTCGCAACCCGATGATCCGGGTCCGTCTGCCGTTAAAGGAAAAGACTTGGCTGAACGCTTGGACAGTCTGCTCGACAATCCGAAAGCTTAGCCAATAAGAAGTCGGGCTGTAATCGTAGGAAGAAGCCACTGGCTAATCCAATAGAGCAGCATCGCCGCGAAGAAAAATCCCATGTCAAAATTTCCGAGCGGCGGGATAAGCTTGCGGAAAGGGGCGACGATGGGATCGACGACGCTTGCCAAAATGCTATAAACTTGCCGCGCCGTCGGATTTTGGGGACTGACGATATTTAGCGTAAACAGCCAGCTCAAAATCACATATGCGAAGAATATGAAAAGGATCAGGCCAATGATTGGCCCGACGAAAAAAGTAATAATGGATGCAAGCAAGCTGTTCATTGAAGAAACTCTATCTGGTTTCGCCTTATCTAGGGAGCCACATGGCTCACGGCAAGGCGTTTCATCGGCCTGTTCATCCGATATTTAGGTGAAGGAAAATATAACGCCTTAACGTTTCGCCACAGCATTGCCTTATTCTGGTCATCACTCCGTCTTTTAGGTCATTTAATCCTAATAATGAGACAAGACTTAGGAGAAGGGTTGAGCCATGCAAACGATGAGCTTAGTGAGACAAACGAAATATTCACCGCGACGCGTCGCGGACCGCGCTGGGGAGCGAGCCATGGCTAAAATTTATCTGGTTGATGATGATGAAAACATCCTCACTTCTGTATCGATGTTTTTGGAAAGCGAGGGCTATGAGGTACGTAAATTTCATGATGGCGTTTCGGCGCTAGAAGCCTTGAAAGCTTCGCCGCCAGATTTGGCCGTTTTTGATGTAAAAATGCCGCGTATGGATGGTCTCGAGCTGCTTCGCCGCTTGCGCCAAACTTCAAATCTACCCGTGATTTTTCTGACCTCGAAAGATGATGAGTTTGACGAAGCGATTGGCTTTAACATGGGCGCTGATGACTACATCACCAAGCCTTTCAGCCAGCGCCTACTAGGCGAGCGCATCAAAGCCGTTCTTCGCCGCGCGAAACTTACAAATATCGAATTGCCAGAACCACAAGAAGGGGATGATAAAGTCATCCGCCGAGGTAAACTTTTATTGGACCCGAACCGTCATGCCTGTTCTTGGGATGGGAATGCCGTCCGCTTGACCGTCACGGAATTTCTCATTTTGGAGTCGCTCGCGAAACGCCCCGGTTATGTTAAATCCCGCGATCAGCTTATGGACGCCGCTTATGATGATCAGATTTATGTCGATGACCGGACAATTGACAGCCACATCAAACGTCTGCGCAAGAAATTCCGAAAAACGGACAAGACTTTTGATGGAATCGAAACACTTTATGGTGTGGGTTACAAATATAAAGAAGCCTAGTATCAATTTCTGGCAAGACCTCGCACGCCGGACCTGATATTAAGGCGGGGCATGTCAGAGCCGAAACCATCCCCCAAGCGTAGGCGTCGTCGACGAAATCGTCGGCGCGGCCCGCGGCGTTCGCTCTGGACGTCTCGGCTAACGCGCAATATTTTTCTATCTAATCTTATTGGATTAATTATCCTCGTCACCGGTGCATTAGCGATGAACCGATTTGAAGCCGGGCTGATTAATGCCAAGGTTGATAATTTAAAATCTTTGGCATCGACCATTACGACCGTGATTGGCGAGCAAGCCACGGGCTATGGCGGCACGGCGGAATTAGATGTTGACGGCGCGCGGCAAGTTCTTCGCGGCGTGAATGTGCAAGAAGGTTGGCGCGTCCGCCTCCATAGTAAATCCGGTGAATTAGTCGCGGATACTGAAACGCTTGATGACAGTATTATCGAAGAACCGTTAGCGCCGATTATCGAAGATCGTCCGGAACGCCCCAAGCAAGATATTTGGCGAGAAAATATTCGAAACTGGATCAACGAAAAACTCCATAATTTGCCTTGGCGAAAAGCTCGCCGTAAGAATCTACGCCGGAATTTAAAACTGGACATACGCGCAGGGCTCGAAGGCGAGAGTAGCTATGGCCCCCGTTTTGATGACGGAGATAATTTGATTGTGACGGTGTCTGTTCCCGTCCAGCGCGTTCAGCAAGTTCTAGGCGTTGTAACCGTTGAAAGTAGCGACGTTGGCTCCATTGTCACGGCAGAGCGGCAGGCGCTCGCGCCGATTATCGCTCTGGCTTTCTTGGCGATGTTTTTGACATCGCTTGGGCTAACTTTATTTATCAGCCTGCCTATGCGGCGTTTGGCCCGCGCCGCAGAAATTGTGACGCGGAGCGCGCAAAAACGAGACGCCATTCCGGATTTGTCGAAACGTAATGACGAGATTGGAGATTTATCCGTTGTCTTACGCGAAATGACGGAAGGGCTTTATAATCGAATTGATGACATCGCAGATTTTGCCGCTGATGTAGCGCATGAAATCAAAAATCCGCTGACGAGTTTGCGCTCCGCCTCTGACACATTGCGAGTCGCAAAAACGGAAGAGCAGCGCGAAAAACTTATCAATATTATCCAGCAAGATGTGTCCCGTATGGATCGGTTGATTTCCGATATTTCAAAGGCCTCCAAGGTTGACGCCAATCTTGCGCGGGAAACCGCCAAGACGCTCGATGTCGCGGAGATCTCTGAAAATATCGTCGAATTTTATCAGCAAACGCGGTCAAAAGAAGGCCCCAGCGTGATCAATGGGACAGAGATTGATCCAAATAAGCCGATTTATATTCGCGCTTATGAAACGCCATTTGCGCAGGTTTTGCGGAACCTCATTGATAATGCGCTAACATTCTCGGATGAGACTGGCACCGTTACAGTTACAGCCAAAAAAGAGGATAAGCGCGTTGTCTTTATTGTCGAAGATGAAGGTCCTGGCATTCCGCCGGATAATCTGGAAACGGTATTTGAGCGTTTTTATACCCAGAGACCCAAGGGCGCGAGCTTTGGCAGCCATTCCGGATTGGGACTCGCAATATGTCGCCAGATCATAACTGCCCATCGCGGAACGATACATGCGGAGAACCGCATCGACGAAGGCGGCGCCGTCTTAGGCGCACGCTTTATTGTCGATGTCCCGCGCCAACGTCCAAGTGAAGAAGATTAAATTCGCCGCCCCAAGATTGACCACGTTTGATTTTTAGAGATTGATATTCAATCTGTCTTTGGATGCGCCCAAAACAATATGGGATGTGATGCTCCCAACCATAGATAAAGTTCCCAAACAATCGGAATGAAAAGCTTTGTAGGCACTGAGGTCTGCGACTTCGACGCGCAGCAGATATTCAACACTGCCCGTGATATTATGGCATTCACGTACTTCAGATGCGAGTTGCATGGCGGCTTCGAACGCTTGGGAGTCTTTTCTCAAATGCCCGCTTAATCCAACCATGACGAAAATTACGACATCTCGTCCAATGGATTTAGGATTTATGACCGCTCGATAACCTTGGATGACACCGCTCCGTTCGAGGTCTTGAACGCGGCGAAGGCAGGCGGAGGGCGAGAGTCCGACTGTTTTTGCAAGGTTGGTATTACTCAATCGTCCATCTTGTTGAAGAGTGTGCAATATTTTTTCGTTATAAGAGTCTATTTTCGTCATATATTGATGAGTTAGATTAAACGAAACATTAAATGCAAGGATGTTCAATAAAATTTCGGATATAAATGCGTCAAAGGAGCGCGGAGATGCCATTAGAGACGCTTGAAAGTTACGACATGAGCGCGGAGCGAGGGTTTCTATGCCGTCATGATGCGGCGGCGGTTGAGCTTGAGGGAGATTGGGAGATTGTGCGGCAGGTCGCGATGCAGCTTCCGCAGCAACTCACAACAGGTCAATTGCGAATGTTCCTCAAGCGCAATCTACCGCATATGACGGAAAGTGATGTCGCGAAACTTTCAATGGAACAAACCCGCGCCGTCATGGTGCATTACAGTTTTATGGTTCAGGCTTATGTTTGGGGAGAGGATGAGGTCGACTCGGTTTTGCCTGCGCAGCTTGCTCGTCCGATCTGTGCCCTAGCAGAGTTTCTCGGCCAACAGCCGCTGCTGCCCTATAGCGGTTATGTTTTAGACAATTGGGCGATGCACGACCATCAAGGTCCGATTGATTTGTCGAACATTTATGTCATCCAAAACTTTCTGGGCGGACAGGATGAAAACTGGTTTATCCTTGTCCATGTCGCAATAGAAGCCCGGGCCGGAGAGGCACTTGCAAAAATGGACGCTGTCATAGACGCGGTCGAAGGGGGACAGACTGATAAGCTTGTCAAATTTTTGACAAATATTGCGGCCGTCTGGTCTGATCTCAAGAACATCTTTGATCGCATGCCGGAACGTTGTGATCCTTATGTCTATTTTGAACGAGTTAGACCTTACATTCACGGGTGGAAAGACAACCCAGCCTTACCAGACGGTATCTTATATGAGGGCGTTGCGAAACATGGCGGGCAAAGGCAAAGCTTTCGAGGCCAAACCGGATCCCAGTCTTCAATTGTACCGGCGATGGATGCCTTATTGGGAATAGGTCATGCGGCAGATCCTATGAAAGCCTATTTGGATGAGCTTCATATTTATCGTCCACCCGGCCATCGCCGCTTCATCGATGATGTAAGAAGCCAGAGTTTCCTACGTCAATATGTGATACGAACGGCGGATATCGCCTTGTCCCAAGCCTATAATGCGAATGTTCAAGCTGTTGCGGATTTTCGCACGCGCCATCTTGAATATGCGGCCAGTTACATCAACAAACAAAGTAGAAATGCGGCTGGAAATGACACCGATGTCGGGACAGGAGGAACGCCTTTTATGAAATATTTAAAGAAGCACCGCGATGAGACCCAAGACAACTTGGTTCCCATTGAATAATGGGTTTTCGCCATGATTCTCCCGGTTTTATCCGTAGAAAGCGCTTCACAGGCCGCCGATAATTTGATTATGTGAGTCCTCGATTTAACGCGATTAAGGTATTTTTCGACTTGATTGGACTCGTCATAGTTACTCATGGTCAGCTGGCCATAGAGCTTCGCCGCGCGACAGAGCATGTCGTCGGGCCGCAGGATATGATTGAAACCATATGTATCGGTCCCGATGACGACATGGAGAAGCGGCGCGCCGATATTCGCAAAGCGGTTGAGCGTGTGGATAATCGGGCGGGTGTTATTCTGCTGACAGATATGTTTGGTGGTACGCCGTCCAACCTCGCGATTTCCATGCTGCAAGATGGTAAAGTTGAGGTACTGGCGGGCGTAAATTTGCCTATGTTGATTAAATTGGCCGAAGCCAGAGAATCGGCGTCATTGGCAGATGCCAGCCTAAAGGCAAAAGAAGCGGGTCAGCGCTATATTGCGATTGCCTCAAAAATTCTTGCGGGCGAAAGCTAAGACTAGAATGCCGTCTGCATCTGTTCGACTTACCCTTATCAATAAGAAGGGTCTCCACGCTCGCGCGTCCAATAAATTTATGGAATGTGTCATGCGCTATGATGCAAAAGTGCGCGTCAGAAGCCACAATGGGGTCACCACCGAGACCGTAGATGCCGATAGCGTCATGGAGCTTTTATTACTCGGATCTGCCTGCGGCGAAGATATAACCGTTAGCGCCGAAGGGCGGGAAGCAGAGGTCGTGGTAGAGGCCCTGACCAAACTTGTCAGAAATGGCTTTGGAGAAGATGAATGAAGTGGTCATTTGTCTTATTAGCCGCCGCACTGACTGGCTGTAGTACTTCTGGGGTCTTTGAACCGAAATCCGCCTATCCGCCAGACCCGTGGGTGAAAGGCTATTCTGACCCCGATGACTGTATAGGCGGAGAGCGATTAGCAGCGGTCAATTTTGAATTGCCCGACTATCCTGGCGGGGCATTCCGCAGCGGGCAACAGGGCTGGACGATTATACGCCTTGATGTCACTGCAGATGGATCAACCGAAAATGTTCGGATAGAAAAATCTGTTCCGAAAGGCCAATTTGACTCAACGTCTAGAAAGGCCGTGGAAGAGTGGCGCTTTCGCCCGCCTGCATCGCCCTTACTAAATTGCCGTGTATTACTAAGATATCGGCTCGGCGAAACCAGCCTCGGCGGTTAATTTATCATCAACTTTATTGCATAAACTTATCTTGAGAGAGATGTCTTGAGTCACAATTTATGCGCGAGGCAGGAAAAATTGTGCCGGTGATATTGTCTGGCGCGGCTGCGC
>CAZKHC010000055.1:0-11102 GCA_964552135.1 uncultured Algimonas sp.
GGGTGCGGCGGGGCTTCGCCCGTATCGATCAGCGCAACAGTGCCGTTAGCTTCTAGGCGCTGAAACCCAACATGCGGGCCATATCCAAAAGCTTTGGGCTCACCCGGCGCCGTGCGAAGAAGTTTTGCTATATCAACAGCAGAAAATTCGCCGCCGCCATTAAACGGAGCAAGTTCACCGCCTGCACGGCGAAAAAACGCAATCATCGGCGCTAAGCGGTCAATCGCTCGCGATAGTTCGCGTGAGCCCTCTACCCCTCGGTCTGCAAGCAAACGATCGAGCGTCAATAAGTGTTGAAGCGCTCTCACACAATTTTCAGGGCTACGGCTGATATGCCCGCCATCCGGCAAAATTTGTTTCGGGAGTTCGCGGTCCAGAAGATCTAGGCCGCGCTCCAAAAATTGACTTCTGCCATCGGCCAATCTCGACCCGCCCAAGGCCAAAGCGCAGCCTGCCGTTATGCGCGGCATTCCGGGCGGCAGTTTTTTTATAGACCCGCGCAGCACAGTGAGTTGCCGCAAAACGCTGGAGCGGCGGCGGTCCATTCGGTCCGCGGCGCGGCCAAGCTCTACATTATCTGACCCAGGGGCCGCTAAAGCCGGAGACCATAAGGCGAGCCAATTAAACATCCGGCGAGCGATGCGCGTAGAGTCAGAGACAAATTCATTTCCCTTACCATAAGTCTCTATCCAGCCATCCACATAAAGACGGGCTTTCGAGTAATTCGCTTCATTCTGCACCGCGAGCAAATCCTGTAGCCAATCAAATTCATGAAGCCAGACAGCAAACCGCCGAGAGGGCGCTGCATTCGTCCAAGGCCCAACATCCAATAATTGTCCCGCATAGTGAAATCGGCCTGCCAGCAAGTCATTAGCTTTCTTGGCATCTCCAAAGCTGACGGATGACCTTGCGGCATGAAAGGGCGCGGGGGTTCGGCTGGGTAACTTCCGCGCCGCGCCTATTGGCAGAAGTGACCGAATGCGCTGTCCAAGAAACCGCGTGGCCACGCGCGGCGTCGATACCCGCGATTGGACTGATGGATGGTTAGGCTTGGCCATAAAAAGGCTTACGCAGCCTTTGCGGCCGATTGACCGCGTAAAGCCGCAATGTTTTCGGCATAGGTACCGGCGCCTTTAAAAACGGCCGAGCCCGCAACGAGCGATGTCGCGCCTGCCGCAATACAGTCTTTTGCCGTCACAGAATTCACGCCGCCGTCCACTTGTAGCAAAATATCTTGCCCCCCTGCGGCGACATGTGCGTCAATTTTTGCGCGCACAGCGGCGATTTTCTCAAGCTGAGAGGTGATAAAGGATTGCCCGCCAAAACCGGGATTTACGCTCATAATCATAATCTGATCACATAAATCGATAACGGGGTCGACCTGCTCCACAGGCGCACCTGGGTTTAGGACAATCCCGGCCTTCACCCCTGCCGCTCGGATAGATTGGAGCGTGCGGTGAAGATGCGGTCCGGCATCCGGATGAACGGTGATATAATCAGCCCCAGCCTCGATAAACATGGGCACTAAAATTTCGGTTGGCGATATCATCAGATGTACATCAAAAGGCTTGTCTGAATGCGGGCGAAGAGCCTTCACCACGCTCGGTCCAATCGTTAGATTTGGGACGTAATGTCCGTCCATCACATCAATATGAATCATATCCGCCCCCGCCGCATCAATATCGCGGACGGCTTGGCCCAATGCGGCGAAATCAGCCGATAAGATAGATGGAGAGATAAGAACTTTGTTTGGCATGATAACCACTTAGCGAACCACGTGCGGACTCGCAAGCGATTGAAGGGCCTGTATATTTTCACATTGTCCGACCAGAAAACAAAAAATTTGTACAAAAAAGGCCCGCCCCCCAGAGGGAAGCGGGCCGCATAACATGGTTTTAAAAAACCTATTTACGGATCGGCAGGTAATCTGGCGATGAATATGTGTTGTTTGAACCATATGAACCATAGCTATCGGAGGATGTCGTTGCCGCATCTCCTGTGTAAAGCTCAACAGAAGATCCTGCATATGAGCTTGATCCGCCCTGCATACATGTTCCGTCAGGCTGAGCCGTAGTGCCCGCTGGACAGCTGACTGAACCCAAAGAGCTTGACGATCCAGTATAAGCGGAGCCGGAGTAAGACGGCTCTGAATAAGTTGTAGAGCTTGAGAAACTAGATCCTGTTTGCATACAGGTGCCATCAGACTGAGCTGTCGTGCCTGATGGGCAGTTTACAGGCTCAAAAGAGGTTGTCGGCGCAGAGTATGTCGTGCTCGAAGAATGGCTTGGCTCTGAATAGGTTGTTGTCGTTGAAAAGCTGCTAGAGCCAGTCTGCATACATGTTCCGTCAGACTGAGCTGTCGTGCCAGCAGGACAATTTACGGGCGGCAATTGTGCCGATTGCGTGTAAGTTTGTGTTGGCTGCGTATAAACAGGGGCCGGCGGCGTGTAGACGGGCGCGGGCTGACTATAAACAACGGAAGGCTGCGGTGCACATGTGCCAGCCGTGACACAGTCAACATAGACAGGTGCCGGATTATATGTTGGGGCCGCCACAACGGGGGCACCATAACGAGATGTTATCGCCGGCGTTGGCGCGGGTGCACAAGATTGACCGCAATTGCGTCCACTCTCATAATCATACACATTACCATAGCGGCTTTGTGCATTAGCGGCCAAAGTTAAGCCTGCCACACCAACGGTGGCAATCATTCCAGCCCGGAAAAGTTTAGTCGTGCTCATTTGAGCCTCCCATATTGATACATCTGACGCAGGTCGTGCAAAGCTTGGACCACAATCTGGTTAACGGGCGATTACCATATTAACCATAAACCGCAGGAAAAGCGGTAAAATCTCAGGCTTTGCGGCGTAGCGCCGCTATGAAAAAGCCATCCAACCCGCCCGATTTGGGCATATCAGAAGGCAATGTCCGCACCACGCCGCCTTCAAAACGTTCACTCGGCAGGTCCAAACCAGGCAAGGCTGGAATCGGAATAAGGCTAAATTCGGGCATAGTTTCTAAAAACTTCGCAATGCGCGGCAGGCCTTCATCTGGCTGCAGCGAGCACACCGCGTAAACGAGCACGCCGCCAGGCGCCGTTAAGCTGGCCGCTTTGGGCAAGAGTTTGTCCTGTAATCTCACCAAATCTGCGACGGATTTCGGGCTGCGATTGTGCAAAACATCGGGATGACGGCGAAATGTACCCGTTGCAGAGCACGGCGCGTCCAATAAAACCGCCTGAAAAGGCTCCGCAACAAATTCCAGCGCGTCTTTTTGCACGACCGTTGCCGAAAGCTTGGTCCGCGCGAGATTTTCTTCGAGGCGTTTAAGCCGCCCGCCAGATTTATCCACGGCCGTAACATCCATCCCGGCGGCAGAGAGCTGCAAGGTTTTCCCGCCAGGCGCGGCGCACATATCCAGCACTCGCAGGCCTTTTACAGCCTCGAATTGGCGCATTAGGATTTGTGCGGGCTGGGCCGCCGCCAGATCTTGTGCCCACCAGCTGCCGTCTTCAAATCCCGGGAGCGCCGTCACATCACCAATGGATTTTAATCGCAGGGTTTGCTGCCCAACGGGCGTCCCGCCCGTCATTTGCGCCAAATCTTCGCGGTTTTGCGTGACCGTCAAATCAAGGCCTGGATCTTTGATGAGCTGGACCGCGATTTTTGTCATCGGGATTTTGCCATAGCTGCGCTCCCATTCGCCGCGAATCCAGCCGGGGATATTGGCTTTAGGCGGCGTCGCAGCGGCGGTGCGCTTGCCTTCATCTACGACCTTTCTCAGGACGGCATTGGCAAAATTTGCGAAGCCTTGCGTGGTTTTGCGCGATTTTAAGACCTCAACCGTTTCCCCAACGGCCGCATGCGGCGGGACGTCCATAAAGACAATTTGCGCCACCGCGGTCTGCAAGACTGCCTGCACCAGCGCCGTCGGTTTTTTGCGCACAAAGGGCTTCAATACGGCTTTGATTTGGCCTGAGCGGCGAAAAACCGTGGCCGTAATCGCGCGGGCAAAAGCGCGGTCTCGGGCCTCAAGCCCCGCATAATCTTCTGTTTCGGCGAGCGCGAGCTCCAGCGCTTTAGCGTTGGCGCTAACATCCATAACGGCGAGCGCGGCGCAGCGGCGGGCCTTCACAGAATCAGGCAGTTTCGCATCTCGCTGCTGTTTGCCGGGTTGCCGGGAAGGATGGGTTTGGTCCGTCATAGGCGGCGCATAGGGGAGTTATCTGCAAAAGGCGATAGGCTTTGGCGGGGACGAAAAACCCGCTTTAGATCACTCCGGCGTCATCGGCCCGGAATAATAAGCAAAGCAGCGGCCGCGATTTTCAGCCAAATAATTCTACGGCTTAACGATATTTAAGGAGCTCCTGATACCTACGCGGGCAAAAATTCAGGCTAATTTTCAACCTGGGCGGACAGTCCGTCAATTCCCATTATGGTAAATAATCTCCAAACGCGGGATTCACTGAATCTTATCGCTACTCCTGTATCAATTTGGTCATCAGGCGGCATTTATGCGTTTGACGGGATAGGGGTGTAGGCCCATAGGCAGTGTTATTATGAATGACACAGTCGATGACGGCGAAAATACCCCCAAGAAGGTCTTGAGCCCTGCTGCAAAGCGGGCTCTGGCCGAAGCAGCAGAGCGGCGCAAAACCCGCGACAACGCTGCAGCCCGCGAACCAGAAAAAGGCGGCCCGAAAGGTGTCGAACCCACACGCTATGGCGATTGGGAACGCGGCGGGATTGCTTACGACTTTTAAAGCACGCCCACCCTATCGCACCGAAACAAAATTTTTACCGGTGCAGGGCGCTATCCATAAGCCCACACCATAGGACGTGGGAGTGGCACATGCCGACCAAATTGATTTCAAAAGCCCTTTTGGGCGCTTTATCTGCGGCAGTTCTGTCCGCACCGGCCTTTGCGGGCGGGCATTGCGGCGGCGGAAATTGCGCCGTTCCCGTTCATGTCCTCCCGTCCATGCCAGCACATTTTGGACCGATGACAATCCAAAACCAAAATCCTTTGGGTCATTTGAAGTCAATCCATTTCCAGCGCGCCCCTCACGTGTCTATCACACGTATTCATAGCCTTGGACCAACAGCAGCTCTCTCTGATGCGCCGTCTGGATTTACTGGCGGATGTCACCCGTCAAGCACAACATATTGCCGCCAAGGCGGAAATCACGCGGTGCCTGCGCCTATTCAGGCCCCTGTTCTTCCTGCGCCAGTTGTATCGGCACCGCCCGTATCGGCTGCGCCAGTTGTCGTACGCACAGGCGGCGGTTATGATCCATCCAAATTTACGCCGCGCGTTTACGGCGATGCTTCCCTTGTTCCGGGTGTCGCTTATTTGCCGACCTCCACTGTCGTTCGCGACCCAGCGGCGGCGCAGCAAGTCCTCGATTCAGGCCGTACCGTGCCTCAACCCGTTGTGGTTCCGGGTACAGGTACAGCCCCGAACCTCGGTATGGTTCGCCAAAACGTAAGCTTTCAAGGCTCTAGCTTCCAAAACACAAGCTCATTTCGGGGCGGCGGATTAACACAAACACAAGGTCTTATCCTTGCTCCAACACGCCAAGGCCCAAGCTTTGGTCAACCAAGCGCGCCTGTGCTGCAACAAAGCGGTCCATTGGCAGGAACTTATGGATCTTCCGTTGCTGCGGACGGCACATATTGGGAAAAAGTATCTGGCCCAACAGCCTTTGGCGATACAGTCGCGACATCTGTTATCTGTAAACGACAAGCTCAAAGACGCGTCGTGCGTCCAGTTGTGAATGTCCCCGTCCCGGTTCCAGTTGCGGTGCCGCAAGTTTGCCGGACCACTGGACAGGTATTAGGCGCGCCAGCAGCTGTGCCACATGGCCGTTATGGTCAGTCGGTCCCGGGTCGCTGGGTCCAGTAATTCTAAGAAAATTCCAAATTACCGATGCCGGCGCGGTTCATGGGTGAATGTGGGATAAAGCCCTGCCGTTAAGGCGGCGGGGCTTTTTAATACGGAGGCGAGATAAATTCGCCTCTCACACGAATCCGATGGCCAGTTTGGCACGCGGATTGCTAGACTTCGACAAACCTGCGCAATTTCTGCGCTTTTGTAACATTAAAGGTGGATTATGGTATCCCGACTATTCAAAGGTGCAGCTGTTACGGTTGCCACACTTTCTTTCGCAAGCGCAGCGTCTGCTGGTTGCGGATCTTCCCTGTTTTGCGGCCAATCGGGCGCGACATCCGCTATTCCGGCCCCTCTTTTGACTTATGAGTCTAGCGCCTCTGGCAGCTGGAACAATAGCGCAGCGAATTTCGGTTCCGCTTCTAGCTGGGGATCTTCCTCAACTTACGCTCCGTCGTCATTTTCTACGACAATGAGCTCTACGCAAGCCGACGCCACTTACGGTACAGGATCCATCAGCGATACCTATTCGGGCCCATCTACATTTAGTTTTTCTGGCTCAACACAGGGTCTTCCAGGTCTTGGTCATAATGAGAGCCTTCAACCTGTAAATTGCCCCGTCAATGTTCACGGAACAGGCGAAGGCCGCGTTTTAGGTTGCTATAATGTGGTGAAGCCGGTCCCGCAGACGACATATTACCGCGTTGTCCGTCCGGTTATTTATGTCCGTTATCCTGTACCAGTGGCTGTGCCTTACACATCCCCATGCCACACAATCAAAAATTATTCGCGTTATGGCGATTGGGGCCTCGGCGGATTTCGCGGTCCGCGCTGCCGCTAAGCTAAGCCGCAATGAGACTGATAAAATGACCCGGTCTTTTTTAAGGCCGGGTTTTTTCATGTCCAAATTCTGCGGTTTGAGATTTTGTAAGACGTTTAAATCCCACCTATTTCCTGCGCAATGGCGAGCGCAGCTGCCCGCGGATTATCGGCTTGGGTAATCGGGCGGCCAATCACAAGATGCGACGCGCCCCACTTAAGGGCTGCCGCCGGCGTCGCAATCCGTTTTTGATCGCCAGCATCGGCGCCCTTTGGCCGAACGCCGGGGGTCACCACCAAAAATCCCTCAGGCACAATTGCGCGGATGGCCTCGGCTTCCAAAGGCGACGAGACAACACCGTCAATACCGGCGTCTATGGCCTGCTGAACGCGGCGCATTACAAGGCTTTCAGCTGTATCCTGATAGCCAATATCTTGCAGCGCTCCCCTATCCAGCGATGTCAAAACCGTGACGCCTAAAATCTTTAACGCCGCGTCCCCTCGCCCCTTAGCAGCCGCGCGCATAACATCGGGACGGGCGTGCACAGTCAGCAAATCTGCCTCCAAACCCGCAACAGAACGGGCCGCTTTTTCCACGGTCGCATCAATGTCGTGAAATTTGAAATCATAAAATATATTCTTGCCCATCGCTTTGAGCCGCTGTCCAAGGTCTACGCCGCCAATGGGCAAGAGCTGTAAGCCAATTTTATAGCTTTCAACCGCATCGCCCAAAGTTTCCACCATGGCTTCGGCGTCGGCCACGCTGGGCAGGTCCAACGCAACATAAACTCGGGGGTCACTTTTCATGTGTTCGACTTTTTTGTGTTCGACGGGCGCCATTAATCAGACTTTCTATATTTACCAGAGCCGGAATTTATCACGCTACGGCCGAGCGCTGGCGCCCAGCGATTTAACCGCGCCAAAGACCGATTCACACGGCCCGAAATAAAGACGGCTTTATTGGCTTCCAAAGCCTCCGCACCAAGGCGGGCGCATACATCAGCTTTCATCATCATGAACCTCGGCAATTTATTGAGACCTTCTCGGGTCCCGTTCACATCATGAAACTCAGTCAAAGTAAAACCCGGGCAAAGCGCAGATACATGGACGCCCTTCCCGCGCATTTCGACATTCAGGCTTTCCGAGAATTTTATAAGATAGGATTTTACGGCGGCATAAAGTGTATGGCCATTCGAGCCCGGCATATGCCCCGCTAAGCTAGCCACTTGCATGATACGCCCAAAGCCTCGTTCAACCATGCCCGGAAGTAGCGCGCGGGTTAATTCAATCGGAACAACACTCATAAGATGATTAAAGCGGCGATGATCTTCCCAGTCACTCGCAAGGAAAGAGCCCGGATGACCATAGCCCGCATTATTTATAAGGCCGTCTACCTGCTGCGCATTTAACGAACCCATTAAATCTGGCACAGCCGTTTCAGAGAACAGATCGGCCGTAATGACGCGGCTGTCCGTATTATGCTCTGATTTTAACTCAGCAGCGAGCGCCTCTAAGCGCTCCGTGCGCCGCGCCACGAGGATGAGGCTCCAGCCGCGGCCCGCATATTCCCGCGCCAAAGCCGCGCCCAGGCCGGCGGATGCCCCGGTGATTAGCATGGTGCGTTTCATAACGAAGTCCTTAAGATATTCCCATTTGACCTAACCGAGATAACTCTACTCTAAAAGGCTCATGATGAAATCTCTTTACGCCCCATTGACCCTATCCACGGGTTTTCTGGCCGTAAGTATTCTTGCGGGCTGCGCCGCGCCAAACGCAAGCAAGGCGGCTCCCCCTGCGGAAAAACGTAGGATAGGTTATCCTGGCCTTGGGGCGGCAATAATAAAGATAAGATCAGCAAAGAACGCGCCGCTTTGCAAAAGACGGATAAGCAGAAGGGTTGCGCCGACTAGCTCTATGGCTTTATGCCGGATTTATGTTCGGTATTATTATACTCCTTGTCGTACTCGCCCTTCTAGCGGTGGGCGGTGTCCTAATTTATAATTCGCTCGTGCAGAAACGCGCGCTGGTCGATAATGGCTGGTCGGATATTGAGGTCCAGCTAAAGAGGCGCGCCGACCTCATCCCCCGGCTTGTCGATACCGTCAAAGGTTATGCCAGCCATGAACGAGATTTATTCCGCGAAGTTGTAGAAGCGCGAAATAATGCGCTGGCCGCTGGCAGTAATGTCGGAGAGCGCGGGGCCGCCGAATATAATGTTGCGGCCAAGACCCCGCGGCTACTGGCCCTCAAAGAAGATTACCCTGATCTGAAGTCCAATCAAAATTTCCTCGACCTTCAAGACGAGCTGACCGAGACCGAGGACAAAATTGAAATGGCCCGCCGTTTTTATAATGGCGCCGTGCGCGAGTTGAATATCAAAGTCAAAAGCGTGCCATCTAATTTCGTCGCAGGCCCCTTTGGATTTCGCGCTCAGCCATTTTTTGAGATTGAACCAGCCGATCGCCGCGCCCCAGATGTGAGTTTTGAAACATGAAAAAGGGCGTTATTTTTTCCGTCCTGCTTGCGTGTCTCGCCTGGGTTTTTAGCGGCGCCGCTTTTGGGCAATTCAGCCCGGGTGAATATATAGCCCGCGCCGATATTACGGTCCGCTTTGATAAAGACGGCAGTCTGAGCATTCGCGAGGAACTGGATTATGTAAAACCGCGCGGCATCGCGAAACGCGGCATATTTCGCGAACTTCCGGCCACGGTTCGAGAGGGGGCCATTACAACAAAAAAGAACTTTAGACTTACCCTCGCAACGCGAAACGGCGCAAAGGAGAGCGTCACGCGGCAATCTAATAGCGGAACAATTGTTTGGCGTCTGGGGCGGTCCGACATTTTTTTAAACGAAGGCGTCCAAAAATATGTCCTCGAATATAATTCGGATGACTGGATATACCGCTATGAGGATCTGGATGAGGTCCGCTGGAATGTCTGGGGGGAATATTCGACAATGCCCGTGCAAGAGCTCACAGGGCGCATCATTTTGCCCGACGGCGCAGCAGCAAAGCAGGTCGCGGCCTATAGCGGGCGTTATGGCCGAAAAGAAGATGATATCGCCATTGCGCAAAAAGGAAATGTGATTGAGTTTCGTTCGACAAAACCCCTGGCCGCGCGCGAGGCCGCAACATTATCTGTTGGCGTAGAAAAAGGCGTTTTTGATCCTCTTACCGCAGCAGAGGCCAGCGCGCGCTGGTGGCGAGCCAATGGCGCGCTGGTTGGCTTAAGCTTTCTGAGTCCCGCAATATTAGCTTTCTACTTTCTGAATTGGTCCAAAGTTGGACGCGACCCCGTCAAGCCGCCCGTCTTTGCGCGTTATGCACCGCCTAAAAATTACTCCGCCGCAGCGGCGCACCACATTACGCATAAAGGCATAAGGGACGATTCAGCGTTAATCTCAACCTTATTGAGTCTTGCCATTAAAGGGCGTCTAAAAATTGATGTGACTAAAAAAGAAACCGTCCTAACGCGGCTACCCCTTTCCTCGCATAAAAACATTGGCTTAAATCCCGAAGAGAGCACGCTGTTTAAA
Source organism: uncultured Algimonas sp. (assembly GCA_964552135.1). GTDB lineage: Bacteria > Pseudomonadota > Alphaproteobacteria > Caulobacterales > Maricaulaceae > Litorimonas. The sequence continues at coordinate 10,243 of CAZKHC010000055.1, forward strand.
TCAGCCTTTGCCCGCGGAATTGATGAAATAAGACTCAGAAAGAAAACGCCCAACCCTCTTTTTCATAACGCTCATCTGAATTTTAAGGCGCGGTTAAGCCGCGATTATTCAAACGATTATCACCGCGTAAATAAGATATATATTATCTTGGGTATCGGATTAACGGTTATCGGTGTCGTCGCTGTTATTTCGACTTTTTCAACACCCTCATCAATGCTGTTTTGGGGGCTTATTGGCGGTCTTATTCTTCTCAATCTTCTCTTTATGTTTTTAATGCCCGCTCCCACAAAAAAAGGGGCGCAGGTCAATTCAGAAATTGAAGGGTTTAAACTCTATTTGGAAACAGCTGAGAAACTGCGTCTGAATAGCGCCCAAATCGGGACCGACCAAGTTCCACCCATGACGATTGAACGCTATGAGGCTTTTCTGCCCTATGCCGTTGCACTCGGGGTTGAGAAACCCTGGACAAAACATTTCGAGACGACCATGCCAGTTGTCGCCGAAAACTATAGTCCCGGTTATTATAATAGTTATCGGGGCGGCGGGTTTAATATGGGCGGCGCGCGCGGCATTTCACGCGATATGGTCAAGTCTCTATCCACTGGCGTTTCATCGGCGCGTCCTATCCAGACAAGCAGCGGCGGAGGCTCTTCCAGCGGAAAGAGTTTCTCCGGCGGGGGCGGTTTTTCAGGCGGCGGAGGCGGCGGAGGCGGCGTTGGAAGCTGGTAAGGCTTTTAGGCGCTCTGGCTTAAGATACGCCCGCGATCTTCGGCGTGGAGATACGCCATCGCGTCCAGTAAATCTTCACGGCGGATAGGTTTGGTGAGAAATAAATCCGCACCCGCATCCATAGCTTCCGC
>CAZKHC010000056.1:0-10769 GCA_964552135.1 uncultured Algimonas sp.
ACCTAACATGACGGAGGCAAGATTCCATGCTAAAGCTGCAATATGCGACCGATCCCAATTTTTTCAACGGCCCTTTTATTGCCCTGTCTAATGGCGACCCAAGCGGCAGCTTTTGGCCCCGATGAAGCTTATCCTGATGTCAAAGAGGCAACGCCCCTTTCCGAAGCGGAACTCACTGATGTATTTAGAGGTCAAAAACATTTGGGAAGCTATAACTTCCTCACCCGTGATATTTCCTCGTTTGCATTTGAAGAAACAACCCATGCAGATGGCAGTATTCGCCATGTACAAGAGGACAAGGTCGACACAGGTCAGTGGACGATTGTCAAAGATACCATCTGTTACGATTATGATGACCCAAGTTTAAATCAAGCTTGTTTCAAAATATATGCGCGGGGCAATTGTTACTATCACTACCAAGTCAGCTCAGAGGGTTACGTCCGATATGGATTTACCGCGAGGTCTATCATTGCCGGACAAACACCAAATTGCGAGCCAAGCTATGTTTAAACGTGGCCTTATCTTCTTTATTGCTGTTGGTTTTTCGGTTTCCGCCCATTCTCAATCTCAAGACACGGATATTCGTCCAGATGCCGATCAGCTCACAACCAAACAAATAAAATCGACTTTCTCAGGCGTAACAATGGACGGGGCCTATAATTTCGGCAGAAATGGCAAAGCGCAATCCTTTTACACGGAAAAACATAATCCGGATGGCACTTTGAGTTATACCGAAGACGGCGTTGTAGAACCGGGCCGCTGGTTTGTCCGCAAAGACACCCTCTGCTTCACCTATCCATCAAACCGGATCGCAGGTGGCTGTTTTCGAGTCTATCAAGTCAAAAATTGTTATTATTTTTACTCGACCTCGCGCCGACAAGTTGTCCGAGAAAATGGCAAAGCCTATTGGACCGCACGCGCAACAAAAATGGGCGAACGAGCTGGATGTGATCCCGCCATTAGCTAAGTAATTGAACATCGTAAAATCACGCTAGGGTAAACCTTATAAGCGCATATCACGTTCAGCTTTCTGTCATGTTGACCCTTGCAGATTTTCAGTTCTGACGTTCACCTCGTGATTCTCCCCGAGCTTTATTTTTGCCAGCTCTTTATTTTGTAAGCGGTTTGTACAATATCAAATTATGCGTATCGAAACCCATTCTCTCGGCCCTGAACAAAGAGCTCCGCTTGGCCTAGCGCTCGGCGGCGGCGTTGCCCGCGGTTGGGCGCATATTGGCGCGATGCGCGCTTTAACCGAAGCCGGCATCAAACCTGACATTATTGCTGGAACGTCTATCGGCGCGATTGTTGGCGCCGCTTACCTGTCTGGGAAACTCGACGTCTTGGAGAAGTGGGCGCGCTCACTCAATCAACGAAAAATAATGGGATATATGGACATCCGTTTAGGCGGATCAGGTCTCATGCGCGGAGAACGACTGGCGCGTGTTTTGAACCACTATATGGGTAACGTGCGAATTGAAGAACTAGACCGGAAATTCGCGGCCGTTGCTTGCGATTTACGGACGGGTTATGAAGTCTGGTTGCAACGCGGTCCTATCGTACCTGCTATTCGCGCGTCCTATGCTCTACCCGGCGCGTTTGAACCTGTGAAAGTCGATGGTCGCTTTATGATTGACGGAGCCCTCGTAAACCCTGTTCCTGTTTCGGCTTGTCGCGCTTTGGGCGCCCATATGGTTATCGCCGTGAGTCTTAATGGCGACGCCTTTGGTCCCATGGGAACAAGCCATGAAATTGATATGAATGGCTCAGAAGATGAGGAAGTCGTCGATCCGTTTGAACTCGCGAGTCAAAGCCTGAATAAACTTCGTCCCGACCGATTATTGCTTAAATCCATGCTAGGCGAATCCAAGTCCGGAAAAGGCCCCAAACTGGGATCTGTTATGATGGGAACATTGAATATCGTTATGGACCGTATCTCCCGCTCCCGCCTAGCCGGCGATCCGCCGGACGTCTTTGTTGCGCCGCGCATCGGTCATATTGGAATGTTAGAATTCACAAAAGCCGCCGAATTAATCGAGCGCGGATATGCTGCCATGCAGCACGAAATTCCTTTAATTCGGTCTGTTATGGATGTCCTTTCACAAATGCCATCAGCCGTCGCGGTGGACGATGCTAAGCGGCAGTCAGACGCAGGTGATGCAGAAATTGAGACACCGAAAAGCTAAGACTCGCCTCTCCTGTTTCACTAGCGCCGCCATTTTCTCTCTCCCATGAGTTGAAATATGTCGCATTTATGACCTTCCAATGCCACCCCAAGTTTATGAGGCAACCAAAATTTAAACTAAGTGCAAATGATAATACGCCGCTGAGGCAAAGACGGGACTTCCCAGTCCCGACACCACGAAGGTTACAAAAACCCAGAAGCTCTGCAATCAGCTCGACGCCAACGAATGTTATCGTTGAACATGATCGAAAGCAGCTCGTCTCTTGGTGTGTCTTAATTTTGGGCGGGTTTTTAGCGGCTGTTGCCTTTTGGCAAAACATTTCAATGAGTTCATTAGTTTGGCCGTCCGTCATACTCGCCCTTATGCTAATCTGGACAACCACCCGTGCCCAGACCCATTCCCGCCGTCGGAATATATCCTCATTAATGCTGATCGCCGCTGTAACGATATTAACGGCGGGCACGCTTTCGCATAATGGTTTTACCCTCATTGGCGTCGAATTAGCTCTACTGGTTTCAATATTTGCATTGCTTATCGGTTGGACCTTGGAATCCCGTCCGGCTGTCATGCTGAGTGCGATTGCCGCGATTGGTTATCTCGCGAGTCTCTTTCCAGATCTTGGCCTATTAACGGGAATAGCGGATGAGCGCTCGCAAATCGGAATTGGGCTCATCCCTGCCCTCTTAATTGGACAAGCCTTTCTTTCTCAGAGGCTTCGGTCCCACCTTATCACCGCCCTCACTATTCTGGCCGCAGGCGTTTGGGTATTGGCCGTTGCAAAGGACTTACCTTTACCTGCGCTCGCGGGATTAGGATTTGCTTTGGCCGCCGCACATTATTGCGTAGGACGTGCATGGGAAGCGAGCAATATGTTTGGCGCAAGAGTGCATTCTGCTATCGCCATAATCGCCGCTTTGACGGCGGCGCTCTATATTCAATCCCTTTGGATGCAGTTCGACTCGGATAAAGCACAACCGATTTGGACGGCCAATACATTCTGGTGGAGCGCTGTAGGTCTATCCGCATTCGTAATCACAATCTCCTCTCTCATACGATTCAAATCATCACAAATCAGTCTGCCTGGAATATTCATCATCAGTCTGGGCGTTATGTTACTGCCCCTAGCTACGGCGAGGCCCGACTTAATTGAAACAGCTTTTTATCAAGTCCCTGGGCTTGAGGCTCGTCCCGGCCTAGGCCTAGTTATTGGCGCCTCGATTATCGCCTGTTGCCTGTTTTCGATCGCAAACGGATTAAAGACTGGACGCCTTCTTAATGTCCTTATTGGTACGGTCGCGATGGGTATTGAGGCAATTATTTTATATCAACCCGATCAGTTTAATATGGATTTCGGTGTCATCTTCATCATGTCACTGATTTGCGCCCTTTGCATCGGCGGATTAATCGCCGGCTCAACGGAAGGTCAAACAGAAAGCACCTCGACCTACGCTTAGCTCTATCGCCGCCTGAAAATCGCGGCTATCAGACCGCATGAATTCTGGAAGTGATACCCCGCAAGCGGCTCGCCATTGGTATATCCAAGTCGACGGACAGGCCTATGGTCCCTTTGATGACAGGACGCTTTGGTCTTACATGATTGAGGGACGCGTCAGCGCGCAATCCCTTATCAGTCAGTCCCCCAACACAGGTTACAGGCTTGTATCTTCTGATCCAGGCCTCATGAATTGGCTTGCACAAGCCACGGACACTCAGAGGCAGCAACAGCCGGTAAAAAATATTCCGCCAACTGTTTTTATGATTATGGCGGAAATTCGATCTGGCCGCGGTATGAACTTCCTTCAAAGCCTGCAAAGCCTAGGACCCACACAAAGACTTGGCGGGTCCGTTTGGATATTGCGGGCCCAGACAACGACAAAAACACTCCGAGACGTGCTCAGTCAGCCGCTTGGAGCAGACGATAGGCTGTTTATTCTCGACAGTTTCGCCAATGAAACGGCGTGGTTCAATCTGTCACCAGAGATGGACAAACAAATCGCCGAGCTTTGGAATATCGAGCGTTAAGCTCCCTTAAGAGTCAATTCTCTCTAGCCCATCTCGGAAACGCGCAGAATTCGCGACATAGACTTGAGCGCCAAATTTGACCTTAGCAGCTTGTTCCGGCGAGAGTGTCTTGACCACTTTACCAGGTGAACCCATGACCACCGAGTTGTCGGGGATAATCTTCCCTTCCGTTATCAGGGCATGGGCGCCAATCAGGCAGTTTTTTCCAATCACCGCGCCGTTCAATACGGTCGCGCCAATCCCGATAAGGCTTCCAGCGCCAATCGTGCAGCCATGCACCATAGCGAGATGGCCAACAGTGACGTCTTCGCCAATCGAAAGAGGTGAGCCGGGATCAGAATGACAAACTGCGCCGTCTTGGATATTGGACCGCGCGCCCAAATTGATTGGTTCATTATCACCTCGGACAGTGGCACCGAACCAAACAGAGCTTTTTTCAGCCATAATAACATTGCCGATTACGGATGCATTCTCCGCGACCCATGCACTTTCGTGGCATTGAGGTATCAGCTCGTCCAGACGATATATAGCCATTAGGCCTCGTCCAAATCCTGCTGAAGGATTGAAATATTTAGATCATAAGAAATGTCTGATTTGTCTTCATCATCAATATATAAAAGACCTAAAATTTCATCATCCAAATAGACTTCGACACTATCTTGGACTTTGCGGGCTTTAAGATCGATACCTTCTGTTCCGAAACGTTTGCGCAAATAGGATTGCACTTGCGAGATTTGTTGAGGGGTCATGAGGAGTCCTAAATAGTTTGATCCATAGTGTCGGCCGGATTACCGCAGCACGGTCCGCCAACCGGTTTCGCAGGCACACCTGCAACTGTACAATTTTGAGGGACAGGTTTTAAAACAACGGACCCAGCCGCGATTTTAGCTCCATCGCCAATTTTGATATTTCCTAATACCGACGCGTTTGCGCCGATTAAGACACGATCGCCAATTTTTGGATGGCGATCTTCATCAGACTTTCCTGTTCCGCCAAGCGTTACACCTTGGAGGATAGAACAATCATCACCGATAATAGCTGTCTCGCCGACAACGAAGCCTGTCGCGTGATCGAGCATAATGCCGGATCCGATTTGAGCCGCAGGATTGATATCCACGCCAAATAACTCTGAGCTTCGGTTTTGTAGATGAAATGCAACTAAGTCGCGCCCCACAGCCAAGAGCGCATGGGCAAACCTATGCGTTTGAATCGCCATGAAACCTTTGAAATATAAAAAACACTGCAGATAGGTTTGGCATGCAGGGTCTCTTTCTTTCACCGCCTCCAAATCGCGGGCCGCACAGTCAATGAGAGAATCATCACTCGCAATCGCCTCGCTTAGAACTTTCCGCATTTTAAGCGCTGAAAAATCAGAAGTGGCAAGTTTCGCAGACAGATGGTTTACCAGAGCTTGGCCAAGATCTTTCTGATCCAATATGGTAGCGTGTAATAGAGACGACATAGCGACTTCACGCGCTGCATATGCCGCAGCCTCTTCCTGTAAAATCGTCCAGACACATACGTCTTTCGTATCCGTGCAATCATCAAGATGACTTGTTATAATCAGCTTTGGCATGACTGGCCTCCTCGTTCGTGTCGTCATATCTAGGCATCCGTTGGCGAAACGCCAAGCAAAAACGCCCAGAATTTACAGGAATAGCCAGATTTCATGTGTGATCGTTTAACCGCGCCCTCGATATGGCGGAACACCTTGGTCTGGAATCCACACCCCGTCAGGTGGCGTGCCAAATTGGTAAAACACGTCAATCGGAATACCGCCGCGAGGGTACCAATAACCTCCGATTCGTAGCCATTTTGGCGAAATTTCTTTCACGATGCGCTGGCCGATTCCGGTCGTACAAGCCTCGTGAAAGTCACCATGATTTCGAAAACTCCCCAGAAAAAACTTAAACGCTTTACTTTCGACAATCCATTCATCGGGACAATAATCCAAGACAAGATGCGCAAAATCTGGCTGGCCTGTAACAGGACAAATCGACGTAAATTCTGGAGCAACCAGTCGAACCATATAAGGTTCCGCGCAGGGATTTTTCACCCGCTCAAGAACGGCCTCGTCTGGGCTGGACGGTATGGCGTTCTGTTGACCTAGTTGGTCGAGCTTTGAATAGCGGTCTGACATATGCCGCCAGATAACCCTATCAACTCGTTTTCGCAACCTGCTTCTGCGGGCGTTTCCAGTTCCGAAGCAGACGTCCACCGGGGACTTCTATGAGATGATATGTGCAATGCGACACAGCCAAAACAACGCAAAGGTAAATGTATAGCCAGAAATCTGCCACCCACTCCGTCGGCAAGCCGCCGAGCGCACGTTCTAGGAAAATCGCAAAAACAAAAGCGATAATGACGTGAACCAAATAGACGGAGTAGGAAATTTTCGCGAGATATTGGAATATTCTTTCGCTCATGAACACAGATATCGCCCCTCTGCCCGCCGCGAAAACGATGACGAAGGCAAATATAAACGGAGCGACAAGAAATTGTCCTTTGCCAGAAATATATATTACGAAGGCAATACACACACATAACGTCAGTGTTTCTAATGCCGTAGCGGTAAGTCTGGATAGATTAGTGATATATGACCGCAGGGCGGGAAAGCTAACAGCTGCTAACAAGCCAGTATAAAAACCGGCAACACAACGCCAAAATCCGTAATCATGATTGATGTCCATATTGGGTTTTACGCCTGATAAAACGCCGTATATTAGCGCTACGAACAAGCCAACAATCGCAAAATCAATCTGTTTCTTCGGACGAAACCAAAGCATCATGCCCGTGAAAATAAAGTAGGTATAAAATTCAGCCCCAACCGTCCAACTTGGTGGATTAAAATTCAAACTATCCGAGAACCCCATAGCATTCGTCATCGTCAAATGTTGAAGAACGCCCCATAGCCCTTCACTCGACCCAGCATGAAACGGAAGAATTTCGCCTGGAGTTTGTTCAGAAATTCCAAATTTATGGGCCAGAAGCCTCGCAACAGCATAAGCCACAAAAACAATCAGCATGAAAAAATGCAAAGGATACAGTCGCGCAAAACGACGTTTCAAAAACTCACCCGCTTGAGCCGTTGTATCAAGCCTGTCAGCGTAAAGGCGCCACATTAAAAATCCTGAAAAAGCGAAGAACAGATCAATGATGACTGGCCCATTCGCAAAAAACCGCCATTCCTGAGGATGGCTGATCCAAATCGTATGATAAATGGCGACAAAAACGGCCAAAAGTCCACGAAATCCATCAAGCGCGGAATAATATTCTGGCTTGAGCGTAGCTCTAGACATAAGATCGGCTTGGGACATGCATCTACGCCTGCAAGAGACGCGCCAATTAACGACCTAATTTTAGGCTGTGCGGCACTGACATTTAGATATAGCGGTGCGCCCAAGCCGCGAGAACGTGCGCTACATATTCCGCGTCTGCAGGATTTTTCAGAAGCAAATGATCTGCCCCGTCCAAACTCACAAAACTCTTTGGATGTTTCGCATGGCGGTAGATATGCGCGGCATTGTCAATCCCGACAACACGGTCCTGCGGAGAATGAAAGATAAGAAGACCTCGTTCTAAATTGCTGATTTCTTTAGCAATATCCTGATTTTCAATATCATCTAGAAATTGCTCTTTAATTACAAATGGACGCCCCCCAAGAAGGACTTTCGCTTCGCCCTCCTCCTCAATTTCTTCAATCTGATCAGCAAATTGATGGACAATATGTGTTGTATCGCAAGGACTGCCAATTGTGGCGACTGCCTTGACTTGCGGGATTTCGTCCGCAACTTTCAATGCCGCTGTTCCGCCGAAACTATGGCCGATGAGGACGCAGGGCGGGCCATAATTTTCATTCATAAAATTTGCAGCGCGGCGAATGTCTTCACAATTTGAGCTAAAATTTGTATCTGAAAAATTACCGTCACTTTCGCCCAAACCGGTAAAATCAAACCGCAGCATCCCATAGCCATCATCAACAAGGCTTCTTGAGATTGTTCGAATAGGTTTCAGATCTTTCCCAATAGAAAAACCATGAGCAAAAAGTACCCAAGATTTGACTTTACCATCCTCTGGGCTGTCAATTTTGGCTGAAAGAATATCGCCAAATGCACCTTTGAAATTGACTTTCTTGCTTGGCATTTAGCCTCCCATAACCGCGCGGTCACCAGAAACATATTGGGCGACGTCGGCATAATCAAAAAGCGGTGAAATAAAGATGTTAGCCATGGAGAGCTTCACGAAACGGCCAATCCAAACACGCTCAGGATGATTATTCCGAGACCGCCAAAGATAGGCCAATAAAGACGTCCAAATGACAACATGAGATAAACCAAAAATACGCGTGTAGCCAAATTTACTAAAGAGAGCCAACATGAATATAGCAATTAAAATCATCAGTATGACTCGGGGTCGCCAGTCCTTAATAGTGAGCGGGACGGCGACAATGTGGATTCCAATCATTATGCCAACAAGCCAAAGCGGCTGGGACGGCATGTGGTCGATCATTGTCACGGTGATTTTTCCGAATGTCCAGAGCTGGCTATTTAAACGCGGTTTGAAACGCGTCAACAAAACGATCAAGTTCGCTCTCTGGCAAATGATTTATCCCAGCCGCTGCAGCGCGACCGCCGCCCGTCTCAAATTGTAAAGCGAGCGCATCTGCCCCTTCACGTGTGGAAATCGGAGCCCTTATAGACACCAAATAGCCGCCCAGCTGCTGCGTTAAAATTGCATGCGCGCGCGTTTGGTTTTCCTGCGCAAGCTTATTTCCGAACATACCGGAGATGCGCCTGGATGCGGCGGCATCGGGTAAAACCCTAGCTTCCCCAGATGCGTTTGAATGGATAACTTTGGAGCCATCCGCCATCCGAAAATCATCTGCATAGCCTTGAAGCAATTTCCCAATGACCTCGGGTTTTTCCGACAGGAATGTCATGGGAGTCTTAAACCCCGCCATTTCGCGGTAAAGGTCCGCGGGGTGAAAGTGAAGATCGGCTTCCGATCCACCATATCCATTATAATTCAACATTTCGCCCAAGGACTTTAATTTCGCCAAAGGTAGATCATGGCCACTTGCCAAGCGTTCAGCCATATCAGGAAAATTATCTCCATAAGATGCCGCGACGGCCCAAGCGCGATGCGCACCTTTAAGATATTGGTCTACTAAAACTGCCGTGCAAATTTCGCCCGCAGTATTAATATAAGACTCTAGATTAGGGTGTTTGGCACCCTCACCTGCATTATGATGATCGAAATAGAGAATCGAAGCGCCGCTGTCTAAAATCCGATTCAAATCCGTAAGATTTGAACGCATTGAAATATCTAGGACTGTCACCCGGTCATTTTTTTTAGCAGGCACACGTTCGAGCAACTTAATGTCTCGCTTACGTCCCGTGACCAATTTGGCATCGCGAGGATCACTCAATCGCAATTGGACCAATGACAGAATACCGTCCGCATCTCCATTGAATACATCATAATCCATAACTCAGGCCTAATTCAGTCGATTTTACTTCAGTTCGAGCCCGATACGCGGGCCATGACGCAACGTCAATCGCGGGAAAACTGCATCAGAGCCTCAAAAATGGTATCAACGCGGCGGCAATAAACATGAGGCGGCCAGACCAAGGAATATCTCAGATCATTACACCAACTTATGCTGATTAATAGCCACTTAGGGCTTGCATTTCGAAAGAAAAATTGGATAACCTGATCGTTCAGTGCGGACGTGGTGGAATTGGTATACACGACAGACTTAAATCACGTTATTGAGTGCCCCGATGGAAATGTCGGGAGTAGAACTGCTCAAATTCGGGGAAAGCTAAAGGCATGAACATGTCAAAGCCAATCCCGAGCCAAGCCTTCAAAACGAACGTTTTGAAGGAAGGTGTAGAGACTAGACGGGCAGCATCTAAAGTATCGCGAAGGCGATATTATGATGAAGGGATAGTCCAGACCCCAAACCCAACTCAGCGGGCACCCGCTAAGTATGGGGCGGTGAAAACCGTGGTAGGTAAGAAAATCTGTTGAGCGTAAGCTCATGCGGGTTCGAGTCCCGCCGTCCGCACCAACTCATAAACAAATGAACTGGACTCAAGGCTTCGTATCCTTTGAGGATCATTTTTATTTGGACCAACCTACCCTCGTTGCATTTTCTAATTAGTCGTTCTTTAATCCTTTTTGAAGGCACCACCTTTACTATTTTTATAGTTTACCAAATTTAAACTAGGCTCCTTAAACAAACATTAAACATAATCATGTAATACAATTTTAAGGTGAAGATTTGTTACGTGCTGGGGTACACAAAGCCGTGGTTGGGCGAAAATCCACGACTTCAGAACTTCAATAATTATGGCTCATCTGAGCCAAGACTGAGGAGTGTTGGATTATGAATCCAAATAAGAATATAAATGCCGCCGTAATAGAGACTAAAATAGGTTTCCCTGTCATCAATAATGACTTTGTACTCGGCCAACAAACTCCGCGCATATCCCGACTTATGTCTGCAGTATGGGCGTTGATGTCGTCATCTTTAATGGCTCTTTCTGGCGGTGTCGC
>CAZKHC010000057.1:0-1414 GCA_964552135.1 uncultured Algimonas sp.
CAGCTTATTGGCGGAAATTCCTGCAGTGGACATTATGTGTCTCCTTCTTCAGCAGTTGAATTATCAAGTGTATTTTCAGATGTATTTTTGGCGGCTTTCGCAGCTTCTTTGGCGTCTTGACCCTTTTTAATCAGCTCATCCGTAATGAGGAGCTTGGCTTCGGCAATCCATTCAAAAGGAATAGACGCCGTGCTATCGGTTTCACCGTCAAGATTAATATCGACATGGCCGTCTTCGACCCCGGCCAGCACGCCGCGAAAGCGTTTTCGGCCCTCAACGAGGCGGTCCAGCTCAAGCCGGGCGAGATAACCTTCGTAAGTTTCAAAGGCTTCAAGATCCGTCAAAGGGCGGTCCAAACCGGGCGAGCTGACTTCGAGCATATAAGCATCCGCAATCGGATCTTCGACTTCCATAAGTGCGGACAGCTCACGCGAAAGATCGGCGCAATTCTCAACGCTCATTTGCCCGTCGCTAATCCGCTCTGCCATAATCTGCACCGTGCGGCGCTTGCCCGCCATTACGCGAATACGCACAAGACGCAGGCCCAAATCAGCCGCGATTGGCTCAGCCAGCGCAAGAATACGCTCATCTATATTCGTTTTTGTCTTCATCAGACGTGACGCACTTTCTGCCCAATTTTGGGCAATAAAAAAAGCGACCCGAGGGCCGCCCGATCCGCATCTTGTGCGGTGGGTATTGTTTTTGTTAATCAGCCTTTAGGGGAAATGAGCAGCTTTGGCAAGATGGTCTGTTAAGGAAATCACTCACCTCTTTTTTTAACATTTCCTACCTAAATTCGCATTATGGCTCTGGTCAGATGCATAAACGAAGGGTGTCTTTTTTAAAGTATGCCGCTTTCGCATTCGGAATTGCACCTATAATGCTGGCTACGCCCTGTGACCCGGATGTGTCTTACATTTGCATGACGCCGAGCGGCGAAATTCGGGACGCAACGACGGACCCCGTCAACGTCGAATTTAGCCCGCAAACAAAAATCGCTAAATTCAATCGCGGCTGCTTACGTCGCCTAACCTTACCTTTTTGCCTGCGCAGCTTGCGACGGCGTCCAGCGCGTTAAGATAGATTCTAGACCCGCGATAGACACCGGCTTAGAAATATAGTCATCCATACCCGCATCCAAACAGAGTTGCTCATCGCCTTGCAGCGTATGGGCCGTGACCGCAATGATAGGTGTTCGTCCGCGACCAAATTTCGCCTCATCTTTACGAATAGCGCGCGTGGCTTCATACCCATTCATATCCGGCATTGAGATATCCATAAGGATGAGCCTAGGAGATTCGCTGCGCCAATAATCCAGCGCCGCGCGGCCATTCGGGACAATCTTAAAACTTAGCCCCAATTGCTCCATAATATATTTCATATAGATTTGGTTTGTCTCATTATCTTCTGCGAT